>JAWJLM010000015.1 GCA_040191315.1 Bacillaceae bacterium S4-13-56
TCGACAAATTCCGGGGCGTCACTGTGACCATACCTTCATGTTGATAGATCTAGAATGGGGTAAGATTTCAAAAGAAGAGATGTTGAGTAAATATAGAGTAGAATAGCTATGAAAAACTTCAGAGAGATAATAAGTCCAACACAAATAAGCCCGCCAAGCCATATCAAAGGCCCAGCGGGTAAATGTTTTTAGTTCTTCAAATTATAATAATCTACATACCAGTCTGCAAACATCTGAAGTCCTTCTTCTATTGAAGTTTCCGGTTTAAAGCCCACAGCTTTTTGCAATTGATCTGTTGAGGCATAAGTAGCCGGTACATCACCAGGCTTAATTGGTTCAAAGATCTTTTCAAATTGTACTTCTTTGCCTAATGCATTACTTAATGCTTTCTCAAGTGTTTCAATAAATACCATCAACTTTTCTGGACTATTGTTCCCAATGTTAAAGACTTTATGTTGAACATCACCTTCAGGTGGGTTACTTAATAATCGTTCAATCCCCTCAACGATGTCATCGATAAAAGTAAAGTCACGGTAAAGATCATTCTCAAAATCTCCATTATTAAAAATCTTAATAGGTTCACCCGCAAAATATTTATTTGCAAATCCAAAATAGGCCATATCTGGTCGACCCATTGGGCCGTAAACAGTAAAGAATCGAAGCCCTGTAGCTGGAATCTTGTAGAGGTGGCTATACGTATGAGCCATCAATTCATTTGATTTTTTTGTAGATGCATAAAGTGATACTGGATTATCTACAAAATCTGTCTCTTCAAATGGAACTTTTTTATTGGCACCATAAACTGAACTAGATGACGCATATACAAGATGATCCACTGGATTATATCTGCAGGCCTCAAGGATATTATAAAAGCCAATAATATTACTTTGAATATAGACATCCGGGTTCTCTATCGAATACCTTACTCCTGCTTGAGCAGCTAAGTTTACTACAACATTAGGCTTGTACTCTTCGAAGGTTTTCATTACCAAATCTTTGTCCGATATGTCACCTTTAATAAAAGTAAACTTCTCATAAGGCTCCAAATTACCTAAACGAGTATGTTTCAGGTTCACATCATAGTAGTCATTGACGTTATCAACACCAATTACCTTGCATCCCTGTTCTAGTAGCTTTCTTGATAAGTAGTATCCAATAAAACCTGCTGCCCCGGTGATAAGAAATGTTTTACTAGTGTTAAGAGTTTTGTAGTTAAAGATTCTTCGACTCCTTAGCAGCTTCTCTAATTGCAGGTTTTCTTCCGATTGAGTGATACTCTACTCCTGCTTTTTGCATATCCTCAACACCATAAATGTTTCTGCCATCGTAAACTAATGGTGTTCTCATTAATTTTTTATAAGTGTCCGGCGTTATTGCTTTTACTTCTTCCCATTCTGTAAAGATAAAGCAGACATTGGCATCTTCCAAAGCATGTTCGATATTGGAAACATAAGTAATGCTACCTTTTCCGTTTTTGCCTTCTGGGTGAAATTTAGCAAAATTCTCTGCTCCCACAGGATCAAATGCATAAATGTTTGCTCCTTGTTCTAACAATAAAGGCACATTCTCAAGTGATGCTGCCTCTCTTAAATCATCAGTTCCAGGCTTAAAAGTTAATCCTAATACCGCAACCTTAAGCCCGCTAAATGTAATAAGTCTATTACTAGCTTTCTTATAAAGCATTGTTTTCTGCTCTTTATTTACATCAATAGCCGCTTTAACCGTTTTGAGTTCATAACCGTTCTGTTTAGCAATATACTCAAGTGCTTTTGTATCCTTAGGGAAACATGATCCACCAAAGCCAATCCCCGCATTTAAGAACTTACTTCCAATACGCTCATCAAAGCTCATTCCTTTAGCTACATCCTGAATATCCGCTCCAACCAATTCACAAAGATTGGCTATGTCGTTCATATACGAAATTTTTAATGCAAGGAAGTCATTAGAAGCATATTTGATCATTTCTGCCGATCTCCTATTCACTGAAACAATCGGTAAATGAAACGGTTCATAAATTTTCATTAATAATTCCTCAGCCCATTTACTTTCAGTTCCAATAATGATCCTCTCAGCATGAAGAGTATCATGAACGGCAGAGCCTTGTGCTAAGAATTCAGGGTTTGATGCTACTTCCACTTTAACATCTTTGACTAAAAAGTCCTGAATAAATTGTTCTACTTTATCATTTGTTCCAACTGGAACTGTCGATTTAACTACTACTAGACAATCTTTTTCTACTGATTCAGCAATTTGCCTAGCAACAGTAGCAATGTATGATAAATTTGCAGAACCATCAGGTTGCTCAGGTGTCCCAACACCAATAAAAATTGCATCAGCATCTTTGTAGGCAGAATTAAAATCAGTTGTATACTCAATTCTTCCAGCAGAATAATTTTTTTTCATTAACTCTTCTAAACCTGTTTCATAAATTGGAGAAACTCCAGCTTTCATTAATTCTACTTTTTTTTCATCTATATCAACACAGGTTACTTGATGACCTACTTCAGCAAAACAAACGCCGGCAACTAAGCCGACGTAACCTGTTCCTGCCACTGCTATTTTGTACATAGTAACGCCTTCCTTCACTTTTTGAATAATAAAAATTGGCTCATCGCTATTTAGTGTTGAAAAAACAATTTACTAGAGCTTAGTTGAATCTATCATTCCTTGTTTGATGCCAGTATTGTCTTAGGTGTTTTATAGCTAGTCAAGGAGAGCACTTGACAACCTATAAAACACCTAAGGTATGGTCGGCAAGCAAACAAAGGAACTAGCCTAGTCAGTATTCAACAATCAAATCCAGCTTATTAACTGTTGCGTAGATCATGGCAATAAAATTATCCGTCGTGCGATATCCACGGGCTTTCCTTTTAGCTGCTTGAACGAGACTGTTTATCCCTTCAAGTAAACCATTGGTCAGTTTGGTTTCAAACCATCTTAAGATACCGTCTTTATGTTTTTTAAGCGACTTGGCCAGCTTGATCATAGGCGTCAGCTGAGAACGTATCGCCCAGTTATACCATTCGTCAAAATACATTTTGGAAATGATTGGCGACCTGGTAAACATATTCTGAAGGGATAATTTCATTCGATATGCACGCCCTGTCGCTAAGTCAAGATCCTTTAATTTGGCAAATGTTCTTTCTTGTTTTTTGGTAAGGTTTTCTTGATTTTTAAGCCATACATAGCGTGATTTCTTTAACTCTGGCTGTGTGGCTTGTTCTTGTCTACGGACCTTATCCAATGCTTCATTAACCATTTTCATAACATGAAATTTGTCAAATGTAATTGAAGCGTTTGGAAAGTTTTCTTCAATTCCTGAAATAAATGATGGAGACATATCACAACAGAATTCCTCTATCTGAGAGGGTGAAACACCCTTATGATCAAGGAATTGGCAGAATTCCTGCAGTACTTCGGCACCTTTGCCTGTAGTGACAAAAATAACACGCTTCGTATCGGAATCAACGAACAATGTTACGTAATTGTGTCCCCTTGTTCTAGAAGTTTCATCCATGGCTATACGTGTCACATTAGATACATCAATTTTTTCAACTTCTTTGTTGACATAGTGTTTAAATACACGCCAAAGCCGGGTGTCATGCTCACCAACTTTACGGGCTACTGCTGCAACTGGCATTTCAACCATTAATGATAAGGCATGGTACTCAAATAATAAGGAAAAACCTGCACCAGGACGTGCCCAATCAATTATTACTGTACGTATTTTGCCACAAGAATCACAATTTACTCGAGGCATTCTAGCGTGTAAAAGAGTACGATATTGCCAAAAATCAAGATGGCGCCATGTGCGATCTTGATCTTGAATATCATGAACTTTACAGCCAGATGCACCGCAGTTGGGACATGAAAATTCAGCACCCTTTCTATACTCAATATAGATGTGCAATGTTTTTTCTTCCTTAGCTAATTCATGATGAAAAACATACCATGGCTCAGGTATTTCTAACGCAGATTGGAACACATTATACTTTTCTTGGAAATCTTCCATAAGGCAAACACTCCTAGGTAATTTAATAGTTTTTACCTAGTATGGACAGCTTTATGAAACATTAGACTAAACACTAAATAGCGAAGAAGCTAAAAATTAGGCTATTTTGCTTATCTACTAATCGCAATATGCCTTTTGTACACTATAGGAAGAATTACAAGTTTTATTTTTTCCCCAAACAACTCTGTTTATATAATCAGTGTAAGATAATATTATTCGCAGCACTTTATCTGATACATTAGGCATACTATAATCTCCAACAAGCCTTAATGTACTTTTATCTTGAGTTTCTAGCACCTCAAGTCCTTGTAATACTCTTTCTTTTCCTAACCCAACCATCATCACAGACGCTTCTTCCATCGCTTCTGGTCTCTCATGGGCTTGTCTTATATTAAGTGCCCTAAACCCTAGAATAGAAGATTCCTCACTAATTGTTCCGCTATCACTAAGAACAGCCTTTGCATTTTGTTGAAGCTTTATATAATCATTAAACCCTAAAGGTTTCATAGTTTTCACTAAAGGATTGAATTCTATTCCTTTAGCCTCGATCATTTTTCTAGTTCTAGGATGTGTACTTACAATTACAGGCATATTATACTTTTCAGCAATCGCATTTAAACTATCAACTAAATCTAAGAAATTGATATCAGAACTGATATTTTCTTCTCTATGAGCCGATACTACAAAGTAGTTACCTTCTTCTAAGTCTAATCTTTCTAATACATTTGAACTATCTATGTCGCCTTTTCTAGAGTTTAGAACTTCAAACATAGGACTTCCTGTTTTAATAATCCTATCTGAAGGGAATCCTTCTCTAAGAAGATATTCTCTCGCAATATCACTATAGGTCAAATTAATATCTGCTGTATGGTCTACAATCTTTCTATTTGTTTCTTCTGGAACTCTTTGGTCAAAACATCTATTTCCTGCTTCCATATGGAATATAGGAATATGACGTCTTTTTGCTGCGATGGCACATAAGCAGCTATTTGTATCTCCTAGTACTAAGAATGCATCTGGTTTTACTTCTTCCATAACTGGATCTATTTTAACTAATATATTTCCTATTGTTTCTACTGCGGTTCCAGTAGCAGCATTAAGAAAATAATCTGGCTTTTTTAAATTAAAATCCTTAAAGAACACTTCGTTTAACTCATAATCATAGTTTTGTCCCGTATGGACAAGAGTATGTTCAATTGCATCTGATTCATCTAATTTATTTATAACAGCCGACAATCTTATAATCTCTGGCCTAGTACCTACGACTGTCATGACCTTTAATTTCTTCATTAATTATACCTCCACAAAATAAGTATCCGGCTTTTCTGGGTCAAAGCATTCATTTGCCCACATTACTGTTACGAGGTCACTTTCTCCTACATTGACAATTGAGTGTGTATATCCGGTAGGAATATCAACAATCTGTAGCCTCTCTCCACTTACTCTATACTCAATAATTTCATCAGAATCTATCTTTCTAAAGCGAATTAAACCTTCACCGCTAACAACCAAAAATTTCTCATTTTTAGTATGATGCCAATGATTCCCTTTTGTAATCCCAGGTTTTGATACATTTACAGAAACTTGTCCTCTTTCCGGTGTCCTCATAAATTCTGTAAAAGAACCTCTATGATCACAATTCATTTTTAGATCATAAGAAAACTGATCTTCTGGTAAAAAGCTTAAGTATGTGCTATAAAGCTTCTTAGTTAGTGCATCTTCCATATTAGGAATAGATAAATTTGATCTACTTTCTTTGAAACTTTTTATAACGTTCGCCAATTCTCCAAGTTTTATATTATGCGTTACAGGTACAACACAGAAATCATCATCTTGTATAGTAGGGTTTCCTTCAAGAGCCCTCATGAATTCTTCTAAAACATCATCTATATAACAAAGATTAAGCTCTGCATCCGGGTTGTTTATTTGAATATCTAAATTTCTTGCTATATTATGGCAGTATGTGGCTACTACAGTATTATAGTTAGGTTTACTCCACTTACCAAATAAGTTTGGTAGTCGATACACATAAACTTTTGCATCAGTTTCATAATAATAATTGAATATTAAATCCTCTCCAGCTTTCTTACTTCTTCCGTAAGGGTTTTCCTTATCTGCTTGAATCGAAGAAGTAATAAGTACTGGAGCTTTATTGTCATTTTTCTTCAATAGTTTTAGCAATTTAGAAGTAAAACTAAAATTTCCCTCCATAAATTCATTTTCATTTTTTGGTCTGTTTACGCCAGCTAAATGAAACACAAAATCACAATGTCTTGTATATTCTTCAAGTAGTGAAGGATTACTATTCCTAGTAAACTCAAATATATCATTGTATCCTTTATTTTTAAGCTCAGCGATAAGATTTTTACCTACAAAACCTTTTGCGCCTGTTACAAGTATCTTCATCAGTAAATACCACCTTTAGTTCATTACATGAACCTTTTTATTCCATTCCTTAAGCTCACTTTGCACATAATCTAATTCAAGTAATTTTTCTTTAATTTCTTCTACGCTAAGAATTTGTGTATTATCAGAATTATATTCTTCTACAGTAGTTAGCTTTTGGTCTCCCTCTGCAAAATACTTATCATAGTTAAGATCTCTTTGATCAGCAGGAACTCTATAGAAACCAGGTAAATCTTCTGCCTTTACGTATTCTTCTTTCGTAAGAAGTGTTTCGTAACGTTTCTCTCCATGGCGCGTTCCAATAATTTTTATTTCATTATCCGCCTTAAATAGTTCTTTTACAGCTTGAGCAAGGTCTCCAATAGTGCTAGCTGGAGATTTTTGAACCATAATATCACCTGCCTGAGCATTTTGAAATGCAAATACTACTAACTCTACTGCTTCTTCTAAACTCATAAGAAATCTTGTCATATTAGGATCCGTTACTGTTAAAGGCTGCCCACTCTTTATTTGTTCAATAAATAATGGAATAACCGATCCACGTGATGCCATTACATTACCATATCTGGTTCCACAAATAAGCGTCCTATCTGGTTCCACGGTTTTAGATTTAGCAACAAAAACCTTTTCCATCATAGCCTTCGATATTCCCATTGCATTAATTGGGTATGCTGCTTTATCAGTTGATAAGCAAATAACTTTTTTTACACCATATTCAATAGCGGCGGTCAACACATTATCTGTACCATGTACATTTGTTTTCACTGCTTCTAGGGGAAAAAATTCACAAGACGGAACTTGTTTCAAGGCTGCAGCATGGAAAATATAATCAACACCATGCATTGCATTTTTAACACTAGCTAAATCCCTAACATCCCCAATATAGAACTTTAATTTTTCATTTTTATAATGCTTTCTCATATCATCTTGTTTTTTTTCATCCCGTGAAAATATACGAACTTCTTTTATATCAGTGCCTAGAAATCTTTCCATAACGGCATTACCGAAAGAGCCCGTTCCACCTGTAATTAATAATGTTTTATTTTTAAACATAACTTTCATCTCCTAATTCTTTTTATTTAAAAATCTATTCAACCAAATCGGTTGTACAATGCAATACAAACTCATAGCAATAATATTGGCAACTATAACAGATATCCATGACTCAAAAACCATTACAAGAATCCATGCAATAGGTATCTTAATAATAGCTCCAATAGTAAAGAATATGCTTTGTATTTTTAGTTCACCAAATCCATTAGCTATACTCGATAGTACTCCGTTCCAAATCAAAATACTACCAGATAAAGCAAAGGCAATAGCATATACATAATTTACCTGTATTGAATTGTCTCCAAGCCATAGATTAACACCAAATTGTAAGAATGGGATCATAGCAAATTGACATATTACAGCAAGTAGAGCCATTAATTTTAAAGTTTTGTAAAGTCTCTTAATCCAGGCATAATTCTTTTCAGATAGAGCTTTTGTAACTGCCGACCAAATAGGAGTTAATGCCAAAGTAAACAAAGTACCTATCAAAGTAAATAATTTATTATAAATTTGGTATTCAACAACCATTTCTGGTCCGGTTAACCAGGTAATTAAAAATTCATTTGTAGTTGTTATAACCATATACATTATTTGGACCCAAAAGAAAATGCCACCCAACTTCATTACATCAGTAGCATACTTTTTTCCAAAATATTTTATGTTCGGCTTACTATTTTTTAATTTTGTTGAAAATACTATTATGGTTGTGATTAATAGTGGTATATTTACTGCTAATAGATATACAATTGCTAATGAAACTAGGTTAGTGGATATATCTGTAGACTTTGCTACCGACACATATATTAAAATAGTAATACTAGTGATTAAACTTAATAAGTTAATAAGAGCAGATTTTTGCATTGCGTATAGTATTGATGTAATTAGTTTGAATAAAAATTGTAGCATTATTCCACTAAAAACTATACATACCGTAATATAAAGTGTTTCCTTAGAAACTATAGTAGAAGATATATTAAAGATTATATTCCAATTTATAAGCCTAAATAGTATTATTGATAAAAATGATATTAGTATTACTACTGCACCAATAGCAATATAAGCAGAGGATATATACCTTTTTGCTAATAAATCATTTCTAGCTACTAATGCATGTACCAGATGGTTCCTTAATCCATTTCCAATTCCTAAATCAAATGTCAATATCCATGATAAAACTGATAAAATGGTAAACCACAAACCTAATATCTGTTGGTTATCAAAATATTTAAGATATGCAGGCATAGTTAGTAATGAAACAAATAATGCTCCACCCTTAACCAAAAAAGCACCAATAACGTTATTTAATATTATTTTATTATTTTCATTGTTTACTGTCCTTTTTAGCTTAGAAAGCTTAAACATATTAATTCTCCAATAATTCTCTTATATTGTGAACGAATTCCTCATCAAGTTTTTTTATTAGCTTTTTACTTTCACTAGATTCCTTTGTATCTATTGACATTATAGCTTTTGCTATCGCCTCGGGAGTTTGCTCATCATAGTAATAAATAGCATTCCCAATAGCAGACAATTCAATTGCTTTTATTCGAACTGAAACTACTCGTAGTCCATTAGCCATATATGATAAAATTTTTGACGGGAAAGATGTATTATTAAATGAAGCATCCAGCTTTTGTGTACTTAAGCCAATATCGCAACTCTGTAAATACCTAATATACTCTTCTCCCTTAAGCAATCCATCAAAGGAAATTTCACATTTAGATGTTTTCTTAGTTTCTGAAATTAGTTCTATGATATTTCTTTTTTGCTCTTCATTACCGAATCCAATTATGTGTACATGATATTTATCAGGAAGATGAGTTGCAGCAGAAACAGCAGCAGTCCCGCCTTTTCTAGGGTCAAAAGTACCAGCGTAAACTACATGTATTTTCTCGTCATTAAACCTAATTTCTCTATCCCATTCAACTTGATATGTTCCATATATAATCGAATGTGGTTTTCCTTTTGAATTAATTTTTTCATTAAGAAGTTCCGTAGGAAAAATAAATTTGTCAGCAGCATTAAAAAATTTATATTCATTTCTCTTCATATATTTAGAGAATGTCTGAAAGTCTTGATAGATCTCTTCTACTTCCAAAATTAGTTTGAATTTTTTAAAAAACTTTGCAAGCCTAATAGGAGTTGATAAAACTACCGAATGATAAACAATAACTATTTCATGTTTATTGGTGTTAATTAACAAATAAAAGAATAATTGAATTAGAGAAAATAGATATTTAAATATCCTTTGTACTTTATTCTTACTCCCAAAAGTTGCGAAGGTTCTTAAATTAATATTATCAGCTATCTTCTTATTCCCACCTTTATAGAAACCTGTAGTGTTATTGGTCCAACTAGGTGAAATAATTTCAACATTATAATTATTTTTAATTAATGCTTTACAAATATAATCAATTTTATTAGAAGCAGACAAAGCTGATTGTCGATTTTCGCTATCTGCACTACTTGAATAAAAAGCTATATACTTAATTTTTCTCATTTATATCTTCCTCTTACTCAAAGGGTTATTTTCATTTTTTGATTTTAATATAACTATTAATTCATCTTTTTTCATCATTTTTTCCAAAAAGTCGCATAATACTGGGAACATAAAATAAACCGCAAAACCAATAGATCCCACTGCGTTATTAATGAAGAAGAAAAATAATGTTAATGCAAGAATAATTATATTTAAGAACCTTATTATATTGTTACTTCTTTTGATTCTTACTGCAAATGGGTAAATTAATAAATATAGGTTTAATAAACCAATAAATAGCCCAAAAAGTGCAAATGTGTCCAAAATGTATGAGTGTTGACCAAAACCTGTTAAGTAACCATTTGAATATTCAATTTTAGTCGTTACTAAACCCAACAGAGGGTTATTAAGAAAACTTTCAATGCTAAGATCCATCCTTAAATTTCGATCCTCAGTTACTGATACTAGTTCACTTCCATATAAAAAGTAATCATTGAATACTGACAATCTTTCACTTGTATAGCCTTCACCAATTATATTAATAAGAGCACTAATGACCACACTCGCAATTTTTTTCCAAACCATCAATAAAACAGGAAGTACTAACAAAGTACATATTATTATCCTTTTGGATTTAAATTTAAATAAACCTACGATAAATACTGGAATAATCCCCAGCAACATTAGAAAAATTGCGGTCAGGTAATTTGACAATATTGCTAGCACTATTGAACTAATTATTATGATAAAAAGTATAAATTTAATAACCCTTTTATTTCGAAATCCCCCAAATTGCTTTAAGCCTGTTAGGATTCCAAATGATATTATTCCAACAAAAATAAAAAAATATAAAAATGAGTACCCACCAATACCTTCCCTTAAAGTATTAAGTGTATAAGAACCCGAACTTTTAATAGTCCGTATAATATAGGGATTATTTAAAATTTCACTTACAGTTTTAATAAAAGTTATTGCTGATAAGGAGATTATCATTATCACTAATTTAATATTTAGTTTAAAATTAGATCGATCAGCATTCTCCTTATAGACAATATAAAAAAAGGGAATTGCAAATAAATTTAGATATCTATTCCCAATAGTGGAGTTTCCTGCTAAATATGGAACTAATGAAATATATGCTAAAAATATCATACTGAAAAAATAATATACAGCATTTGTTCGATTATGCATTCTGGGTTTATCAAATGTATTTAGTACAAACCAAATCAACATACAAAAGATGGATATAGCCTCAATACTTGGAATCCAAAACATCAATGGGAAAGTAGCTGTTAATGCAACTATTAATACTAAAGCACCTTTTATTTGTTTCATTTAATTCCCTCATATAGCTTTTCAAGTTGACTCTCAATAGTTAAGTTACTAAACTTTTCTTTCGCATGAATTTTAGAATTCACTTTCATTTTGGCCAGCAGTTCCTTATCGGTTACTATTTCATTAATTTTATTATTGAATTCCAATACATTGCCCTTTTCAATAAGATACCCATTATACCCCTCAACAATTATTTCTGGAATACCTCCAACATTACTTGCAACTAAAGCGAGCCCCATAAAAGCAGCTTCCGCCAAAGACATACACAATGTTTCATGCAGAGTTGCCATTACACATAAATCACATTCAGATAAAATATCAAGAACATCTTCTCTGTATCCCAAAAAGTAAACTTTTCTATTTTCTATTTCTTTTTTCAATCTCTTCTTCATCTCTGGAAGATAATCGCCATCACCCACGATGACATAAACAAGATTTTCATTAACATCTCTTTTTATAACATCTGTCAAGATATCATAACCTTTTTCTGTTACTATCCTGCCAGTTGAAACAGCTATCCGAGTTCCATTAGGAATACTTAGTTGTTCTTTAATTGATATCCTTTTACTTTGGTCAACTTCTACACTCACCATATTGTATATATGACCAAAATAATTATTACCATGCATTTTAACCTTGGACCAACTACTAACGTACTCACTTACACCATAGCTATATCTAGTCCACTTTAATGTTAAGAATTCCAAAAATGATATAATTCTTTTCTTAAAAAATGTTTTATTATAAGAAATTGATTCGCTCGTACTTCCATGAATAGCTACAACTGATTTATTTACTCCAATTATTTTGCATGCTAATGCAACATGAAAACCACCTAATTCTAAACCACTAAAATGAATAATATCAGGATTTTCTTTACGAATCTCACGAATCAGATATTTGGTTAATCTGATATTAATTACCCCTAACCTTCCTTTAGGAATAACTAAGGGAATAAATTCATATTTTTCATTTAAATTACTATTTATAATTCTCTTATGACTATTAAAGGGGCCTCCATTCTCGCCACCCTCTCGAAAGGTTATCATAACTCTTTTCATTAATTTGACCCTCTCCTAAAAATGTATTCCATAATAAATACCGATGTAAAAATTATGTTAACATTAACAAAAAGTATAAATCTAAAAGTTCTTTATATTAAAAACTCACTCATTTATTTTTTCTATTAGCTCAGCCATCTGAGATAATTTACCCCTATAGTGGAAGGTTTTTGAATTCTTGCAATAATTCTTCATCAAAAGGATATCTTCCATTTTCTGTTCTAAAATATTTTTTAAAGTTTCTGAAGCCTTTTCTTCATCTTCAATTTCAATAAAAAAACCATTTTTTCCTTCTACTATATATTCACCTAAATCGCTTGTATCTGTAGTTATTACAGGGGTGCCGCAACTAATACTCTCAGATATTTTGGTTGGAAATCCTGCAGTTGTATCCCTGTTAATATCTCTAAGTAATATAGTGAAGTCCGAATTACTTACCCGTTCAACAACTATCTCATTATGCATATGCCCATTGAAAATTATGCTATCTCCTAATTCTTCTATAAAAACTTTTTGCGAAGGAATTGCTATTAAATATTCTTCTTTTGTAAAACCATAAATATTAAAAACGAAACTGACTCCTTTTCGCTTCAGTTTACAAAGTAAGATTACAGTCTTATCTATTCTATCTTTTAATTTCTTACAATCTACTACCGGCTGTCCTTTTCTAAAAGGTAACCCAGCATAGGTGATAATTTTTATATCACTTTTTTTATGAACAGTTTTTGAATTTAAATTTTCAATTGGCGATAGCGGTGGTATTACAACTGTTTTACTACCTCTTTTCTTGTAATAATCCGACAAATAGTTAGTGATTGCGATAACGCCATCCGCTTTCTTATTAACATAAGCTTTTTGGTAGGTATTATCAGCCCACTTAATTAAATCAAAAACTGGGTTATTTGTTTTAGTAGTTAGCCAATCGACGCAATCAGCTATTACACTTATTTTTTTTCTTTTACAGTATCTAATAAGTTTCATATTGAAAATTGATAAAGTAGGGCTACCATAATATATGACTAGATCTAAACTATTAACTATTTCTTCTGTATTCAAAAATTTAATTAAATCACTAAATGTTTTCCTGTAACTAATCCATTCCATACTTCTCTTAGGATATGGAAAATTATAAAAAGTGAATCCTTCATATTCACTTTTTGTACCATTTAAAGAACTATCAACTTCCTTATCCATCCCTATAAAAATTACTTCATATCCAAGTTCTCTTAAAATTTTCCCATTAGCGTATACCCTTTTTCCTGCAGCATTTCCTAAGGGAAATGAAAAATTACCTATATATAACACAGTCTTTTTCATAATTAATTCCCACCTAAAAATTTCACTGCTTCTTTCATATACTTTTTCCTTCGCAACTTTGCAGTTAAAAAAGCACCTATTGAGTAATAATTCATTCTACTAATCAACCAGTTTATATCTCTCTCTCCGAATTTCTCTTCTCTTACTTTATTTATTTGCATTTTTCTTGTTTCTTCATATTTATCAATAGACTCAATTTTATTTAATGGTTTTGATATCTCATCAATTTCGTTTTCTATATCGTAAAAAACAAATCCATTTTCATCTTCTCGAAAACCATGATACTTCTGATCAATTATTGACCTATTTTTTATTTCAATATCTAAAATAAAAGATTTCTTATTTTGGGAATTCTGTTTTAATACTAATCCACCAGTTATTGAGGTACAGTCATCAAACAAGAAATTACCTAAACTATATGCGACTAATGAATTGTTTAATTTTTGAATACCTTGTATTACATGGGGATGATGGCCATAAATTATCACATCATTATTATTTGCAATTTTTTCTGCAAACTTTTTATGCTCATACTTAGGATAATTCGTGTGTTCATCTCCCCAATGGAAGGACATAATACTAAAAGATTCACTTTCTTTATCTTTTCTAACTTGCCTCATTACATTATCATAAGTAAGCAAATTTACCCCCTTACGATTATTTTCTTCTATATACCCAGAACCATTAGTACTGTAGCAGCAAAAACCGCTGAAAGTAATTTTTTCACCATTAATTTCTTTAGTAAGATCTTTAAGATTTGCACCAAACCAATCTATACCATTATTTTCCAAAGTGTTAATTGTATCTAGAAATCCTTTCAACCCATAATCATAAACATGATTATTTGCAAGAGAGACCGCATCTATATGGAGATATTTTAATAATTCTACATTTAATGTTGAGGTTTTCAAATGCATTGATTTGCATATTAATGTATTTTTTTCATCTGTTAACGGAGACTCTAAATTCCCAATAACATAATCATATTCTTCCAACTTGGTAGATAAAGGTTTTAACCTTTGCTTAACGTCTGAATTTTTAGTTATATCATATTTTCCAATTAATGCGATATCCCCTAAAAATGCTATTTTCATAATAAGTTGCCTCCAAAGTATTAGGACTTAAACGGTGAAGGAAGAATAAAATTCTCTCCTTGAATAAAATCAAATTCATCGGGAATATATCCCTTATAACCACTTCCATTATAAAAGGTTAATTCCCCGAAGTAGATTTTACCGTCTATATTGTAAAGATCAACTCTCGTATGAGGGAAATCTTTAGAAAGAACTTTTGCGATTTCGATCATTTTTTCGAAGTTTTTTGGCTTATTGGGATTTGAGGTTAACCCGCGTATATCAACTCGTCGATATGGTAATTTTTCAAATTCCAGATTATATATTCCGAGCTTTATACCATCCTCCAAATATCTATCTACTATAACGTACAAACATACAGGTTCACCATTAAAACAGAAAAATTTATAATCAATTAAGTCGTTATTTTCATCTTTATCTAAATACTCCTCACAAATAATTCTTGGTTTGATATTATAATATCCCCATTCTCGACCAACCTTTCCGTTCCAAGCTTTTAACCATCTATTTAACGTTTCCCTTGTAGATTTAATATCCAAAGTCGATTTGTCCTCGCACAGAATATTAGAATGACTACCATTTGTAGTTTTTAGTACAAACTTATTAGGTAATTTTTCAAAATTGATATCTTCTGCCCGGTCATATACTCCGTACAATGGGACTAGGATATCCTCATATCCTTTAGAGGCAATATATTCTCGAACACTATACTTATCTGAGCATTTGGTAATTAATGGGTCTCGATAGTGTAATTTATACCACTGCAATTTTTCAGTAAATCTTTCAGGTTTTTTTAAATTCAGCTTCCTTCCTGTTGCTATTTTATATTGAAGTTTAATCATTAATTTATCCGGTAAAAAGTCTGCTAATTTTAAAATTTTCAATCTTAATTGTTGGCTAGGTATTAGCTTTTTATAATCCATTCATCGAATCCCCCAATACGTGAGCTACTTCTTCACAATAAGCATTTACCACAATCTCTCTATCAAACTCTTTTTCAACCTTAATTCTCCCAGATATCCCCATTTGTCTTTTCGCTTCATAATCTAAATTAATAAATTTTTCAATCTTATCAATTAAATCTTTGCTGTTCTGTTGTTCTACTATATAACCATTTACACCATCGTCTACAATTTCTCTACATCCACTTCTATTTGTTGTAATAACTGGCCTTCCAGATGCAGCACTTTCTAAAAGTACATTTGACATTCCCTCAGGATAGTAAGTTGGATGAATTGTACAATGAGATATTTTATGAAACTCCCGAACATCACTTTGCATTCCATGATAATGGATTATTTCTTTATCCTGTAATTCTTGCAGCCTTTGTTCATAGTCTTCTTCACAAAACCCTAAAACATGAAATTTTGTATTCCGATACTTTCCTCTGATAAATTCAGCCGCCTCTAAAAATTGGTCTATTCCTTTTTCCTTCATAATCCTCGATATGAATACAAATTCAATTGTTTCATCAGATGGGTAAGGAAGTAATGAAAAATATTGTGTGTTTACACCAGACCCAGGTATTTTCCTTGACCTTTTTATTGCAATCTTATTATTTTTGAAAAACTGTTGATTTTCTTCATTTTGAAAGAATATACAACTTGCTTTCTTATATGCAACTCTATACATTTGCACTAATAATTTTTGAATTAGACTTTCATTTTCTACTGCAGTTCCGAGCCCTGTTACATTAGGAAAAAACGGAATATTTTGGAGTCCACAAACTAACCCACCATATATATTCGGCTTTACAGTATAAGACAGGACCGCATCAGGCTTGATTTTTTTAATAATTTTGTAATAACTTAACAGCAGCCTCAAATCAGTTATTGGATTCATTCCTCTTCTATCAAGAGGCAAATCAATAAATACACATCCCATCTGTTTTAAAAGTTCAACTTTCTCACCATAAGGCAGGACTACATAAACTTTATAGTTTTGATTTAAAAGTCTTTGTATAATCTCCTTACGGAAGTTGTACGTATATGCATGATGGTTTGAGAGTATTACAACTTTTTTCATTTTAATCCTCCGTCAACCTTATCGATTCCTCAAAATCAACAAAGCTATTAAATTGAACGTTACTATTTCTAGATAGAGTTTCTTCATAAATCAAGTTACCAAATACTTTACTAACTGTTTCGTTCCTTTTGATTAAAATTAATAAAGGATTAAATATCTCAGTTAATAAGATCCTCTTCCCATGTGCCTTTGCAATTAATTCAACCATTCTACTTGTGTTCACATAGTCATTATTCTGTGGAAAAAATATACCACTCCCACTATTATCAACTACGCTCTTAACAAACTCTGATAAATTATCTATATATATCATACTGCGCTTATTGTCTATCTCCGGAAAAATAGGTGTTTTTAGTGCGAGTTTTGCCAACTTAGTATAATTACCCTTGCAACCTTTTCCATAAATCATAGGTGGTCTTAGTATTGCAACTTTAAAAAGACTATCTTCTAAATTTGTAATTAACTTTTCTGCTTCTAGCTTAGATTTTCCATAATTACTTTTTGGATTAAGAGGCGAGTCCTTATCAATAACACCAGTTTCAATTCCATAAACACTCATAGAACTGAGGAATATGAACTGCTTGACCCTTTCAGTTTTTGACTTTTGGGCAACTTCGTATGCCAAATCACGGTTCACCTTATAATAAAGATTTGCGTTTTCTTTCGTTTCCTTTATATGTGCTATCCCAGCCACATGGAACACAACATCATACTTCGAAAAGTCCTTTTCCTTCCATGAATCATCTCTTAGACTAATCGAATCAACGAAATATTTATCAGGATACTTTTCAAGCCACTTCTCTAGGCTCGTACCTATATAGCTATTTTTACCTGTTATCAGTATTCGTTTCATTTGGAAATACTCTCCTTAGTAGCAACTTCCTTCTTAACTCCAGTTCCACCTTCAACAACCCCATCGCTTTTTACAACACTTACGATTGTCCCAAAGAAGCACTTAACATCCATCCAAAGACTAATTCTTTCAACGTACTCCCCATCTAGTTTTGCCTTTATCTCAATAGGAAGTTCATCTCTACCATTAATTTGAGCCCACCCAGTAAGTCCTGGAGGAACATCATTAGCTCCATACTTATCTCGTTCTGCTATCAAGTCATATTGATTCCATAATGCCGGTCTCGGACCAATAATACTCATTTGACCAACAAAGATATTCCAAATCTGTGGCAGCTCATCAAGAGAGGTTTTCCTTAAAAATTTACCCATTCTAGTAATATACTGCTCAGGATTTTCTAGCAAATGTGTAGGTGTGTCCTTTGGCGTGTCTATTCTCATAGTACGGAATTTTAATATATTAAAATGAGTCTTATTAATTCCAACACGCTTTTGTTTAAACAGAACCGGACCTCTTGAGTCAATCTTAATAGCAATTATTAAAAGTAAATAAATAGGTGATAAAACTATAAGTCCAATTAAAGAAAGTATAATATCTATCAATCTTTTAACCTTCATATACATCCAGCTACACTCCTTAAAATTTGTTCTTTAGTAGATTAGGACTTAATTAGAATATGATATTCTTCCATTCCAACCAACTACTAAACCACTAAAATTGTTATCGATTTCTGATACTCACCTCGTAATATCTATTCAATCTACCAAGCAAATACGGAATAGATAATCTTGTTTACCACCCAAAACCGAGTTTCTTCCTATTATATATACCATTCAATCAATCTATAAATCTAACTAAAAGCGTCCCAAACCCTTATCCTGCAAGGTTTCTAGCGTTCAATCTAACAACGATAGTCAGTTCCTTCCACGAGTTCAATCTGTTTTCAGAATATTCTTACTTAAAAACCCTGTTAAATCAACATTTTCACAATCCAGATATTTACAAATGACTGTTTTTTATCTATTTTATCTAGTACATAGTAACCCCAAGACCAGTATAGGCTTTAGATAATATGCATATATTGTATATATTATTGATTTTCAACCAAAAATAACACAACATATAGATGTTATCTCTTGTCCATTCTGACTTCCTTGAATTTGTTCAATCTGTTTTCAGAATATTCTTACTTAAAAAGCCTGTTAAATCAACGTTTTTACAATCCATATTTTTACAAATGACTGTTTTTTATCTATTTTATCTAGTACATAGTAACCCCAAGACCAGTATGAACAATAGATGAAATCCACATATTGTATCATTTATTGATTTTTGAGGGTTTTTAGATACTATATCTTGTGTTGATCTATACGCCATTCTTACTTCCGTCTTTTTATTCAATCTTTTCTCCATTTTTAGGTTACCAAAAACCCCGTCAAATCAACGTATTCAAAATCTGAACTTCCATATTTTAGGTTAAAATAGACCTTTTTATCTTTTTCGATTGATCAAAAAAGAGTATGCACTATAGATAAAATCAATATATTGTATTAAATGTGCAAATTTACACTATTTCCAACACTACATATTGTGTTCATCTAACAACGATAGTCAGTTCCCTCAATCCATCCAATCACAACCTAACTACCAAGGCCGAGAGGCCTTAAATCGACCTCCCTAAACCTAAAAAAAAGGAACCCCAACGCCATCATTACTATCATTCTCATTAGACAGATCCTCTGAATGAATACTACAATTCACTACCCCATCATGGTAAGTCATTACCCCATTTTCAGGACAAACATCTCCATCATATGTCGCTAAATAATCTACAAAGTAAAAGCCTGAATGATCCAGGCCATTTATAGTTAAGTCTGTGTGGTACATTCTCTTAACTTCTTCCCTATTACTTTCACACACATCTTCCTTAGATTTAGCCACAACATTAGAATAAGCAGGAACTGCGATAGCTACAATAAGTCCCAAAATAACAATCACTGCTAAAATCTCTATCAAAGTAAACCCATTGGCTTTATACTTCTTCTTCATATACAGTTCCTCTCCAAACACCGAAAGGTGTGTATCTCTAAAATAGAAAGGTGTCATCCCTAAAACAGCTATTCCCCTACCCTATAATACTACCCTGTCACAACCTGCTTCTCCACCTTCCTATTCCCAAGGAATTGGAAGTGTCTCTCTCAGAACCGAAGGTTCCATCTCTCCAAACTCTCAAATCACATTCCTAATCTCTTCCATATACAACATCAAAGTCTTCCCTACATAAATTTAACATTTTCCCTATTACTTTCCCACACATCTTCCTTAAATTTAACCCAAAATTAAAATAAGCAGGAACTACAATAACTACACCGAAAGATGTGTAAATCTCTAAAACAGAAAGATGTGCATCTCAAACACCGAAAGGTGTGTAAATCTCTAAAATAGAAAGATGTGTAAATCTCTAAAATAGAAAGGTGTGTATCTCCAAACACCGAAAGGTGTGTAAATCTCTAAAATAGAAAGATGTGTAAATCTCTAAAACAGAAAAGTGTACATCTCCAAACACCGAAAGGTGTGTATCCCTAAAATACCCAAGCACCCCCCACACCTCTACCCTGTCACAACCCTTTTCTCCGAAGGAGAAGAAACCCTGACCTTCTCCACCCTCCTATTACCTAGCTCTAGAAGTGTCTCCCTCAAAACCGAAGGTTCCATCTCTCCAAACTCTCTAATCACATTCTCAATCTCTTCCATATACAGCTCCGATGTCTTCCCTACATAAATCTTCGGATACACCTGTTCGTCATGAACCTCATTCTTACCCAGCAATTCCTCAAACATCTTCTCACCAGGACGAATTCCCGTAAACTTAATCCCTATATCCTCAACCAAATGTCCTGATAGTTTAATAAGATTACTCGCAAGATCCACAATCTTCACAGGATCTCCCATATCGAGCACAATGATCTCTCCACCTTTGGCCAAGACACCAGCTTGAATCACTAAACGAGAAGCTTCAGGAATCGTCATGAAATAACGCACCATGTCTGGATGGGTAACCGTCACTGGTCCACCTTTTTCAATCTGCTTTTTAAATAACGGAATGACACTTCCACGACTTCCCAGTACATTCCCAAAGCGCACCGCTACAAATCTAGTTTTGCTAGCCGCGTCCATATTTTGCACAATCATTTCAGCTAACCGCTTCGATGCCCCCATCACACTCGTTGGATTTACCGCCTTATCCGTAGAAACCATAACAAAGGAACCAACTCCAAAGCTACTCGCGGCTTCAGCTACATTTTTCGTTCCAATGACATTGTTTTTCACAGCCGCTTCTGGATTTCTCTCCATTAACGGAACATGCTTATGAGCCGCTGCATGATAGACCACATCCGGCTTGTACTTATCCATCACGTCAAACATTTTATCCCGGTCCTGGACATCCGCAATCTCCGTCACAATTTCAATAGAAGAACCAATCGTTCCTAGCAGCTCCATCTCAATCGTATAAATGCTGTTTTCCCCATGTCCTAACAAAATCATTTTTGCAGGTTTAAACTTGGACACTTGCCGGCAAATCTCAGATCCTATCGATCCACCCGCTCCCGTTACAAGCACCACTTTTCCAGATAAATTTTCAGCGATCCCCTTATTATCTAACTGAACAGGCTCGCGACCTAATAAATCCTCCACCTGTACATCTCGAAAAGAGTTTACCGAAACATTCCCTTCCATAAGATCCTCAATCATAGGAAGGATTTTCGTTTTTGCAGAAGTTTTCGTACATTCTTGAAAAATCTCATTTAACTCCTTTTTACTAAGGGAAGGAATAGCAATAACAATATTTTCAATTTCGCGTTCTTTTACAATCTCAGCAATATCATGGATTCCACCTAGAACAGGAACACCATGAATTTCAAGATGTTGTTTCCTCAGATCATCATCGACAAAAGCAACGGGCTGTAAGTGGGCCTCCTTGTTATTGATTAACTGCCTTACAACCATCGTCCCAGCAGCACCCGCTCCAACAACCAAAGTTCGCTTTTGGTTAGATGCACTTGCTAAATAGCGGTCACGAAACACTCGCCACGAAAAACGCGATCCTCCAATAAGTAGGATATGTAACATAAACGTAATCGTTAATGTACGTAAAGCTATGTTTTGGAAAACAACCAATTGAACAGCAGCAGTCATTAAAATCGATAAACTAACCGCCTTAAAAATCGCGATTAGTTCCCGAATACTCGCATACTCCCATGCTTTTTTATAAAGTTTATAATGCCACGAAAAAATATGATGGAATGTTAATAAAGCAACCGAACTGACTAGTAGAATATCATACATAAGCAAGTGAACATTTGGATTTAAGAAAAAGTTACTAATATAAATGGCAGTTAACACAATGAAAGAATCAACTATTACTAAGATCCCAATACGTTTTCTAAGTGACATGAATAGACCCCCCTCCTCTCGACTTTTGATTTATAGAGAGGTTTTTGATAATTTGGATTGCAAATATTTAAGTAATTCATCTCTTATTTCTTCATTTTTTAAGGCAAAATCGATCGTTGTTTTGACGAACCCTAGTTTTTCTCCCACATCATAGCGCTCCCCTTCAAAGTCATACGCATAGACCTTTTGGGTTTGATTCAACATTTGAATGGCATCCGTCAATTGAATTTCACCGCCGGCACCAATTATTTGCTTATCTAAATACTTAAAGATTTCAGGAGTGAACACATATCTCCCCATAATGGCTAAATTCGATGGTGCAGTGCCTTGTTTTGGTTTTTCCACAAAGTTTCTGACTTCATAGCGACGTCCCTCGTTTGAAACAGGATCGACTATTCCATAACGATGGGTTTCCTCATCAGGAACGGTCTGTACCCCAATCACGGATGACCCCATTTCCTCATATTGATCCATTAATTGTCGTAAACAAGGATAATTGTTTTGTACGATATCGTCCCCAAGAAGAACCGCAAACGGCTCATCTCCGATAAAGTTCCGTGCACACCATACCGCATGACCTAGACCTTTAGGTTCCTTTTGTCTGATATAATGGATATTCGCTAAACTTGTAGAATAGTCCACCGTTTTCAGCAAGTCGAGTTTCCCTTTCGCTTGAAGATTACTTTCTAGCTCCGGCGCACGGTCAAAATGATCCTCAATCGCCCGCTTCCCTTTTCCCGTTACAATAATAATATCTTCTATACCCGATGCCACCGCTTCTTCCACAATATACTGAATCGTTGGCTTATCCACTATAGGCAGCATCTCCTTAGGCATTGCCTTTGTGGCTGGTAAAAACCTTGTCCCAAGACCAGCCGCAGGAATAATCGCTTTTCTAATTTTCTTCATTTGGTTACCCCCATCAATTGCAAGTTGTTTAATGAAAATATCTAGGGATGAGATATGAGTGTAACTGTTTCCTAATGGATGGCAGTCACATCCCGTCGCTAAATATCTTCTAAGTGAAATAAGAAAAGCGCAAGCGCCCTCGATCATCGACGTAAGGCGGTGGACCTCATCGAGCGAGATAAAGGAAACACGGTTCACGAAGTGAATCGATGTTGACTTATCGATTGAGAGGAGGGAACCGACTCTAGTCGATAGGGCGCTGGAGCTAGACAAATTTTATACTTTCTTATCTTGTTAGAAAACTTGGCATTCGCCAAGCCTTTGTGGCGAATGGCTTAGTTGCACTTATGCAGTTAGGAAAGTTTTATACTTTCCTATCTGTCAAAATAGGAAACCCCATTTTCCCACTCCAACTTACTTATACATTTTCCCTTAACACAAAAAGAGTTTTCTACCCCTTGCTCTCTTTTCCTGATAATATAAAAAAATTGGGCATCTAACCCACCCTCACACCCCACTCTTGACAACAAGCGCGTCTAAGGTGGTTTTGAACACCCACAGCAGGACCGAGTACCTCCCTTGATAAAGGTAAGGAGATATCACCTATAGCGAAAGCAGAAGCGCCCCTAGAAACAAGAAAAGCACTTGTCTCTGCGAAGTAGCTTGCCTTACTCGGGATAAAAACTTTGAAGCTAACTCGATGAAGCTTTTTCACTGGAGCTAGACATCTTTTCTATTTTAATGACGTCCATTTAAGTTAAAAAATCCCTAAAATCTTCTTTCGACCAATTTTCTCTGGAGGTTCTCCCACAACGGTTTGATTCTCCAAAATTAGTTCCGCATTCTCCATAAAGAAATGAAGGAAATCCTCCCCATATCGATTTCGGATTTCCTCATAAGCCTCCGACAAACAGAAACGCCTTGTCGTCGTATTATGAGCATCAGAAGCAATGAAATGAGTGAGATTGGCTTCTATGATTTTTTGCGTAAACTTTTGTATATTTTTCCCGAACTTCCCAGTAACGCTAGCTGCTGTCACTTGTGTCAGGGTTCCTTTTTCCACCATTTTATATAATACATCAGGATTTTGAATGAGTTGTTGGTTTCGTTCAGGATGAACGATGATTGGCCTGTATCCTGCTAATTGGATATCGAATAATAATTGAGTTGTATATCGAGGAACATGGTCCGATGGAAGCTCCACGAAAACGTAACTGCTTGTCTGATTCAAAGGAAGCAGTTGGTGCCTTTGCAAGTTGTTGATCATTTCTCCGTTAATTCGTGTTTCTTGTCCTGGTAGGATCGTTAATGGAATGTTATTTTCCTTTAATTGTAGATTTAATGCAGATACTTCTTTTATTACATTTTCTGCTAGATTTATATACTTGCCATTCATATGATGTGGAGTGGCAATAATCGTATGGATTCCTTCTTGAACAGCCGCCCTTGCCATTTCTAAGCTATCTTCCAATGTCTGAGCCCCGTCATCTAGTTCAGGTAATATATGACAATGGATATCAATCATGGTGTCCACCTCCACAGGTAATTCTAAATCTTTTTTCCTAGACTCTTTGTTTTTATTTATAATAAATTCACATTTTTTTGAAAATCCTAAGACCAATAGTAACACTTTTTAACAGAGAATTGTATGGTTTTTTTTGTAAGGTTTTGTCGAATATGATTATTTTTTGGTAAATTCAGAAAAATTCAAGCTCCATGGCCATCTACATAAGAGGGAACAACTTTAGTCGATAGGTTGCCCTTCGAAAAATTTGTTTTCTACGAAGAAGCTCTAAGTAGCCTTCCTTGCTGCGATGACTCAGGCAAAAACTTCGAAGATTACTCGTTGAAAATTTTTGCTGAAACTAGACAGATTTTTACTTTGTTATCTTCCGATTCATTCCACTAACAATCAGTAGGGGATGAAGAAAATAAAATCCTCACTGATTCTTAGCGCCCACCTAAAGGCCCTCGAACCAATCGGACATTTACGGCCAGCCAATCCATAAAGCAAGCTTCACCAACAAGGATGTTTAATTTTCTCTTTTTGTTTCACTTAAGACTTCAGGTGGGGGTAAAACGTCCTGTTCATGCGGGATTAATTCTGTCATTAAAAAAAGAAAGCACAATTTTTCAGTACTTTCTTTTTTTGTCAACAGGGGAATTAAACGTCATTCCCATAGTAATAGTAGTGACTCTTTTTCAGTTCTTTTCCATTAAGAACAGATCCTAAGATTTTCGTATGAGCTTGTTCAAGTCTCTCCTTAGCCTGCTTCACCGCTTCTAATTTTGTTTTCTTGCTGTAGGCTACTAAGAGGGCCCCATCTACATGACTCCCAAGAATAGCAGCATCAGCTACCGCAAGTACTGGTGGAGTATCAAAGATGATGATATCATAGGCTCCGTACACTTCCTGAAGGAACATGGTCATCGCTTTTGAACCTAACAGCTCCGCTGGGTTTGGTGGGATCGGTCCCGATGTGATTAAATCTAAATTCTGTAATCTACTAGGAGTAATGATGTCCTGCACGGACCGTTCACGTACTAAGTAATTCGTTAACCCTTTGACATTATCTACACGAAACGTAAAGTGGATTGTAGGTTTTCGCAAATCCGCATCTATAAGTAGTACAGTTTTTCCTTGCTGGGCATAAACAACGGCCATATTGGCTGCCGTAATGGATTTTCCATCACTTGGCTCTGCTGATGTCACTATAAAACTTTTAATCTCTTTATCAACAGCTGCAAATTGTAAATTGGTTCTAATTGTCCGATATTGTTCAGAAATAGGTGACGATGGATTTGTATTGGCAATTATTTGCCTTGCACGGACCATTCTATCCCTCTTTTTTAAACGAGCCAACTGCCTCACTCCTCACTACACCAACAGGTTTTCGTACTCCATTTCTCACCTTTATATCTTCTTCTTTCATAACAGCCACTACCCCAAGAACTGGTATCCCAAGATGTCTTTCTAAATCCTTTTCATCTTTCACGGATTGGTCTAAGTACTCTAACAAAAAGGCTAGTCCCACTCCTGCCATTAAACCAACCACTAGGGCAATAGCCATATTGAGCATAGGATTTGGATTTACTGGTTGAGGGTTAGAAGATAAAACCGCTGGTGACAATATGCTGACATTGTTCACATTCATAATCGAAGGAATTTGTTCCTTAAAAACTTCTACTGTCGTGTTTGCGATTTGCACAGCCATTTCTGGATCGATATCTGTCACTGTCACATTTACGACCTGTGAGTTATTTCCACTGGCTACCTGCAATTTAGCAGCCAATTGAGTAGCTGATAAACCAGAATCTAGCTCTTCTGCCACGATATCTAAAATTTTCGGGCTTTTAATGATGTCGTTATAAGTATTTATAATTTCTACGTTTGTCCGAATATCATTTACATTGTACCCTGCCATTGGGTCCGCATTATTTTGATTGACAATAAACTGCGTCTTCGCTTCATACGTTGGTGTGATTATCAGATAGCTAACCACCGCTGCTATTATTACAGCCGCTACCGAAAGTGAAAGAATCAGGATAAATCTCTTCTTAATAACCTCAAAGATCTCCTGTAATGAAATTGTTTCTTCCATGATGTCCCTCCATCTACTATTTTCAATTACTATTCTCTATAAACATAACTCAAAAAAAGTATATCATAAAATGCCCGCCTAGAAAGTAGGAAATTTTGGATTCGCGTGGTGCCCCGGGTTGGTGCCTGTCACTTTTCGACAAATTTCGGGTGGTGCCTGTCACTTTTCGACAAATTCACAATACGCTAGTTTCTTTTCTTCATCTGTTCCTGGGAAGTAGTCTAGTATTCTGTTTGTGTTGAGGAATGGTTCTACTTTTGTGGTTTTCTCCGATGAAAAATGGCGGTAACTGCTCCATTGGTAATCTTCTGGATTTAAGACCATTTGTGCTTCTAGTGGATTGAGATGGATATAGCGGCTAACCTCTAGCATTGCTATTGGGTCAGGAATGATCTTGTCAAAGTATCGCTTTTCATAGACGTGGCCGGTCATTTTATATTTGGTATTATAGTAGTCTGCATAGCGTTTGTTGACTAGGGACATTATTTTAGAAATGGGTTGTTCTGGGGACATAAGTTGTAAGTGAAGATGATTTGTCATAAGACAATAAGAAGCAATTTCAAAGGGGTATCGATCGTAGATTTGTCTCAGGATATAGAGGTAAGTTAAAAAATCATGTTTATCATTAAATAAAGCATCACGCCTATTCCCACGACAAACAATATGATAAAAATAATTCGGTAACCAAATACGTTTCCTTCTTCCCATATTTCACCTCTCCCATATTTTATTCGGGTGGTGACAGGCACCATTCGACAAACTTCGGGTGGTGCCTGGCACTGTAGCAATTATAGCAAAATGTTGGTAAAGAGTCTAAAGCGCAAATTTCGTTTTCCTTCTCAATTTGCCTTCTATAAAATAGGATAATCTCACTCTAAAAACACAAATTCCAGTACCAATAGCACATACAAAAAAGCAATTCACCTAACAACAAAAGAATTTACCACATCCGTGGAACAATTACGATTCTGTGAAACAAGATTTTTCGGGTGGTGACAGGCACCAACAACAAATGCAAAGTATTAATAATTTGATCGCCATCATAGTAGCCCCATCCCGCAATGTAAAAATCGAAATCGAAGTGATTATGGTCCAATAAAGAGGATGTACAAACTCGTACAGATCTGTTGCCAAACGTCCCCCTGTCGCACTTAACAAATCCATTTCAGAATTATCTTTTGTTAACCCCAATTCATGTAGTAGTTTTTTTAATCTGGTCGTCTTTTATCTGGTAACCTACGATTAAATGGTCCGAAAAGTTGAAACGATGTATATGTTTTGTGATATCCGGAAAAGCCAAATGTGGTTTATAACCATTCTTCATTGCTTCTCCTAATTTTCTTCTGTTTCCATGCTGTTCGGAGCCAGCTCTAATGTCGCTATTTAACAGAAGTTTGCCACTGTTCTTGGCGGATAATTTTTAAAAAAAGAGCCGTTAGCTCTATTGACCATAGTATAATGGTCTGTAGAGCTGACAGCTCTTAATCTAGGAAAGGAAAAGGTTATTTGCTCCTCTTTGCTTGCAGGCCAGAGAACAAATAACCTCCCTACTACAATGTCTATTTTACTCAAATGTCCACTTACTATCAAAAAATAGATGAAATTCATCGAAACCTTTGATGTGTGTTATGTGGTGCCTGACACCAGTGTTGAAATATAAAAAAATAATAGAAAGAAGCACAACAACAAACCCAACCACCCCTACACTTCTATCCTACCAACATTCGACAAATTCCGGGGCGTCACTGTGACCATACCAAAAAAAATCTCGCCAAGACTATGCTCGCGAGGTTTGTAATGACAGGAATGTTCCCTCATTACTACTTTCATTATACTACATGTATAATATTTATCAACAAAAAATTAAAATTCTACATCATTAATTTTCTGCTTTGTTATTTTTAGTTTATTTATCCACTCTAAGGGATTGATAGAAGGTAGCCCGGGTACTTCAATAGGAATTTTTTCCGTTTCTAATTTCCATAAATCTCTTGAAATAATAGTTGCCAAAAAATCTACGATCTCACTACCAGCATGTGGTAAACTTTCATTTTGAGCTACTTCATTCTTTCCAATAAAACGTATTTCGTCAAATAATTTTGTAATTGTTTGTGGACGAAAATGCTTTGTTCCTAATGTAATTGAATGATGATATGCTTCCTTTATATCATCCCTCTCCCCTAATCCTACGTCACCATCATATCTTAGCTTTGTAATTCTATGTTCCTTAATAGGTTGTTCTTTATCAAGTCCTAATAAATAAAAGCTAAGCATATTCATATGTTCCCTAAGTGCAATATATGGAGGTAAATATGTGTTCTTTTGTTTAAAGCTCTTTTTTTGGGATCGAATTCTATGTAGATGATCCCAACGATAACCTGTAATGAATACTTTCATTGGAAGACTACTTACCAATTCCAGCAATTCCTTGTAAAATTCATGCATTTTTCGGTTATCTATCTTTTCTGAATCCCTCTGAAAAATGTCAAACCATTGCTGATCGTAAGGATGATTTGTGTTTTCATCTAACAAATGTTTAATGTCAGCAAAATGCATGGATAAGCCAATAGGGATCTCAAATTCTCTTCTAAATTTCATCCACTTGTTTTCTATTTCATTAATATAGATATCTTTGTCTGCAGTAATACTAACAATATTATAATATCTGTACGAATGATTTGTTAGATTTTCAATCTTTGATTCGTCTAAATAAGTAATACACTGGACTGGAGAAGAAATAGTAGATCTTCCTTTCTTTTGTGGTTATAAAAAGGATATTTTGGTAATAATTATTAGTAATGTAATTAGGCATAGTCCTGAATTACAGCATCCCCTTTCGGGCATAGTCCTGGAAAGGGGTTATTTTTATTATACCTAATTTTCTACATGATAAGAAATGGTTTCATAGATTCAATGTAACCAAATACATATATTTCCTATAATTGGGTATAGTAACAAAGGGAGAAATCAAAATATGAACTACACAAGTGGAACTTTAAAAGATGTTCTGGTTTACTAATTAGAATTAAAGGGTCAAAGTCATGTCTAATGATTTGGATCCTTTAACAAATGCTTTTAATCCCCAAAAACACTTCCCCATTCTCTTGCTCTGACCCAATAATCCATAAGAAGAATTTCAATGCCACCCAACGAAAACACCCTTTTTGCCCCATTTTCCCAAGCTAAAAATTCCAGAGAGACAAACTCTCATTTGACCTTTTACAAAGTAAGGATGTTGTCCAACGAAAAAAGAAGGAGGCAAATTCCCCCTTCTAAATAAACTCAAGCTTTTGAAAATGTTTCCATGCTTTTTCAATATGTTTACTATTAAAAACTTTACGCTTTCGTTCATTCCAATTGTGAACCTCATTAATGATAAAATCCAAAGTCAAATCCGAACCATTATTTTCTCTAATAATCCAATGAACTGTTGCTAGCAACTCCATTCCATAAGGAGTTTCAAAACCTCGAATGATCTGTTGCACCTTAGAAAGTCTTTCTTCTGATTCTTCATCATTTCGAAGATAGTTTTTAGCTTTTTCTGCCGCATCTGATAGTAAATATATTTCCGCTTCTCGATTACGATCACCAAATCCTCTGATAAAATGACCATCCATTCTCAATAACACATGATTTAGATTTTCTGCATAAGGACCATATTTATTTTTCTCAAAACGTAATTTGAGCGGTTCGCCCACTTCTTGTAAGAAATAAGCGATTTTTTGTATTTCTAATAGTGATAAACGGTATCCTGGAACGGAGTAATCATTCATAGAAGCTAACAATAGTGCTCTAGATTTTGTCATATTAGGTTTTTTTGTTCTTATCTTCATTTCATCAGGCTTTGGGCTCCCTGCTGGTTCATAAACATGGATATCTATAAGTGAATTCTGGAAAGCATCTACTATCTTGGCTTTTACTTTCACCCATTCCAATCCACCGTTTCCACATCCAAGTGGAGGGATTGCAACTGTTCGAATGCCTAAGTCATTAATTACTTTAACCAAGTCTTGTAAACCTTCTTCTACGTAATGCATTTTAGACTTTTCTTTCCAATGTTTTTTTGTTGGAAAGTTAATAATGTACTTCGTTCCAAATAAGGACTCTGTCGAAACTACATGTACTTTTCCTATTTCCATATTCCCTTGTTTACATTCTTTAGCATACTCTTTATAAACATCAGGATATGCTTGTTTAAACTGTAAAGCAATGCCTTTTCCCATCACTCCGACACAGTTAACTGTGTTAACAAGAGCCTCTGCATCATCTTCTAACAAGTTGCCTGTTCTAAAATGTATCAATTCAATCACCTCCTAATAAGAAAAGCGCAAGCGCCCTCGATCATCGACGTAAGGCGGTGGACCTCATCGAGCGAGATATAGGAAACACGGTTCACGAAGTGAATCGATGTTGACTTATCGATTGAGAGGAGGGAACCGACTCTAGTCGATAGGGCGCTGGAGCTAGACAAATTTTATACTTTCTGGTGTGTGAAATAAAAACGAGGTCTTACAACAACTGGTAAATCCAGTTTATAATTTTTTACTTTATCCTCAACTATCTCTTTCATTCGTTCATTTCTAACAGCAATCCCTAAAAAGTGCTCTAAGCCAATTCTCTCATGTACTAGAAATTCAGCTTGTCGTCTCCTTTTCCGATCAGGATCTTCCTCCGTATCATTCCAATATATCTCTTTCATAATGTCCCAATCAACCTTATCTAAATCATGTATATCATTATAAAAATCGGTGATAAACATAATGGCATGACCATCAGTAAAAACAAATGACAACCCAGCATCTACCACTTTGTCTGTGCTTGTAACAAAATAAACAATGTCATCTTGGCTCCCATCAAAGTCTATCACTCGTCCCTGTTTAATGGCATACAACATCGGTGACCTAGGAGCAAAATAAAAAGGAACATAATCATGTAAACATCCATTGGGTTCAACAGGGATAACAGTAGTAGATCTTCTTTCTTGTAGTCCTTGATGGGCTATATTGGTATAGCCTACCTTTTGCTCTTGCACTTTGATATGAGATGCTAGTTCTCCATTACTAAAAATGGAATCTAAGTTTTTATAAAAAGAAATATGAAACAAAAGATGAGTTCCCATTTATTCACTTCCACTACCTATTCTTTATAACTTCATATTACCATATTCGACATGACGTTAATAGAATCCTACTTTTTGTAAAACTCAGCTGAGTGAATTTGAAATCCAACGTTTTCTATCGGTAACTCCCTAACTCCTTACAACTTACCCATGCATGAAAAAGTTTTATAAAGTTTTATTTTTCTTTTCTCTCACACCTATAAACGAACGGTTTGTATCGATAACACCTTAACTCCTTACAATCTATACCCAGTAATACTTTGTGATATGATATTTTACTTTATTTTATCTTTTTGTCTCCCTCATTCCTTTAACAAATTCATTTTTTTGCTTGGGTGAATAGGTCGATGTCACAAACTCCTTGCCTCTCATGGATTTATTATCCCTTCCAAAATGGTCGCTTTGTTGTCCAGCCTATCCGTTTTAAGGAGTTAGAAAAGGAAGCGACGATTACCGCCTCCTAAACATGGTTTCCACCAGCTGTTCGTATCCGTATTTATTAAAGAACTCAATGAGTGCCACTTCAAACAAGTCTCGTTGACTTATGTTTTTTCATTCGCAAAGTCCGTCACAAGCTCTTTAAGACTGCTCATCATTTATACACTTTACCTGAATGGGGATAAGGTACTTTTTATTTATGTAAAACTAAAAAGCGAAAATACACGCAGTGACAATCCCCTCTATACTATGTCCTTCCACTAAACACAACATTAATAATTTGTCTTTATTTGGTGCCTGACACCAGTGTTTGAAGCATTGGATAAGGTCCGTAGACAAGAACAAGCCACACAACCTGAGTTAAAGAAATCACGCGATGTATGGCTTAAAAATCAAAAAAACCTTACCAAAAAACAAGAAAGAACATTAGCCAAATTAAAGGATCTTGACTTAGCGACAGGGCGTGCATATCGAATGAAATTATCCCTTCAGAATATGTTTACCAGGTCGCCAATCATTTCCAAAATGCATTTTGACGAATGGTATAACTGTGCGATACGTTCTCAGCTGACGACTATGATCAAGCTGGCCAAGTCGCTTAAAAAACATAAAGACGGTATCTTAAGATCCCAACATTCGACAAATTCCGGGGCGTCACTGTGACCATACCATATGGTAAAATATATTCATATAATCTTTCAATCTAGTAATTACAACAAAGGGGAGACAACAAATTATGAAAAAGATTAGACTATCGATTCTATTGATTTTCGTTTTACTTCTTCCGACTAATATTTTTCTGACTAATATTTTTCTGATTCAAGCTTTTGCTGAAGGAAATGGATCGGGGGATATTGTTGTCAATGACCGTCGCATAATGATAAAAGTATTGGATGTGGATGAGTTTACTTACAACTCATCAATTTTTGATAAGCCTACGGATTATGGTGTTATGGCGGAAAATGAATATCTTTTTCTACGTGTTAGAGATAAGGCGGACTATAAGGAGGCTTTAGAGGAGTTAAAGCAAGACCCCATGGTGTTGTTCGCGGAACCAGATTATATTCGAATCCTTGAGTACATACCAAGTGATCCTTATTATCCTGAGCAGGGTTACTTACGTGACATCAACATGGAACGCGCATGGGATTTCACCAAAGGGTCTTCTGAAACTGTGGTAGCCGTCTTTGATACTGGCGTGGAGAGTAGTCACCCTGACCTGGTTGGAAGAGTACTGCCTGGATATGATTTTTTTAACGAGGACTCTATACCTGAAGATAACCACGGGCATGGAACTCTTGTTTCAGGTGTAATTGCAGCAAACACCAATCATACTGGTGTTGCCGGTATAAATTTTCAAACAAAAATACTTCCTGTGAAGGTAGCTGAACAGGAAAGAGTGAGTGACAGCGCATTTTTAAAGGGAATTTATTACGCGATGGAACAACAGGTTGATGTAATGAATCTGAGTTTTGCGGGCCCCTCTCTTAATTTAGCCATTCAAGAAGCATTACTTGAAGCTTATAATCAGGGGATTGTCATTGTAGCTTCAGCCGGAAATGATGGAAATAACCAGCCTCTTTACCCCGCCTCTTATCCATGGGTGATTAGCGTTGCCTCGACTGGTGTCAACGACTTACCTTCTAGCTTTTCTAATTACGGAGGTTGGATTGATATAGCGGCGCCGGGGGAGGACATTATCACTACATGGCCAAATGGAAAATATATAGTTGCAACAGGAACCTCCCTCTCAGCACCCATCGTTAGCGGAATTGCTTCGCTACTGATTGCAGTGAATCCCGCTTGGGTTCCTGCTCAAATTGAGTATTCTATGCAGAAAAGTGCCATTCGTAATTCTGGATCGGAGTGGAATGAATTTGTGGGATATGGGCGTGTCGATGCGTATCGTGCTTTGGAAGTTATAGTTCCTGTACCAAATTTCACACCAAAGACGATATCTTCTGATGAGGTTGTTAGTGCAACTCTGGGCCTTCCTATGGAGCGAGATGTGTATAAACTGGATGTTGGAGCTAACGGGGAGATTAAGATTTTACTTCAAGGGGTCCCATCAACCCTTGATCTGATTGGGATTTTACAAAAGAAGGATTTGGATGGAACACTTGTCACTCTGGAGGAGTTTGATTTCCAAGGTAAGGGTGGGGCAGAAACTTTTACTTACCCTGTTCAAACCGAGGAATACTATTTTAGTGTTTATGAAAAATATAACCATTGGTCTGAGAGCCCCTATCAAGTAGTTGCTAATTTCCCACAGGCGGTGGCAGCTTCAGCTTTGGAGGAAGGGACAGTGGCGAGGATTTCAGGAAAAACAAGAATTAATACTGCAGTGGAAATATCCAAAGTCGGTTGGCCAAGCGGATCCACTAATGTAGTGATTGCAACAGCTGGCAACTTCCCAGGAGCATTGGCTGGAGCACCTCTTGCGCACCAGCTTGAAGCGCCTATTTTGTTAACGAATAAAGATCATCTTTCTAGTGCTACGGCCACGGAATTGGCTCGTTTGAATGCTAAGAATGTCATTGTTATTGGAGGACCGGTTTCTATTTCTGCTCAAGTGGAGGAGGATCTGAAGGGGCTCGGTGTTAATGTACAACGAATTGCCGGACAGACACGATCAGACAGTGCACGGTTGATCGCATTAGAAATGGAGAAACGAAGTGGCATTAAACCCAGCAAAGCAATTGTTGTTTACGATAACAACTTCCCTGATGCCCTTTCCATAGCCCCATATGCAGCTAGGAATGGGTATCCTATTTTATTTACGGGAAAGAACCTATTGCCAACGGAAACTTCTGAATACTTGAAGGGAATATCAGAAACACTTGTCATAGGTGGGACAGGCGTTATAAGTAATTCTGTTTTCAATCAATTACCGAACCCAGTCAGAATTGGTGGAGCTAACCGTTATGATACGATGGCGATGATTGTACAGAAATTGATGCCAGCTTCTGAAAATGCCTTCGTGGCCACTGGAGAAAGTTTTGCTGATGCATTGACCGGGTCAGTTTTAGCAGCAAAAAGAAATGTACCATTACTACTTGTTTCTACGAATAAGGTGCCATCGGAAACTTCGTTAGTGATTGCAGAAAAGGACGTACGGAATTTTACCATCTTTGGTGGAACAGTTGCGGTTAGTGACTCAGTGGTTACAGAACTTAAAGGAGAATAATTGGGGTTTGTGTTAGTTTTTCCGCTTTGTGGTAAAATGTGTTGGAGTATCGGTTAAGATTTTTTTTAAAAGGAGTTTAGCTGATGAAGATACGTAAAGCAATTATTCCAGCAGCTGGTCTTGGTACACGTTTTTTACCAGCAACTAAAGCACAGCCAAAAGAAATGCTTCCCATAGTGGACAAGCCAACGATTCAATATATCGTTGAAGAAGCTGCGGCATCAGGAATTGAAGATATTATTATTATTTCTGGTCGTGGGAAACGTGCAATTGAAGACCATTTCGATATTTCTTATGAGCTTGAAGAAAAGCTTGCTGAAAAAGGTAAGACGGATCAGTTGAATATGGTACGATCGATTTCTGGTTTGGCAAATATTCATTATATAAGGCAGAAGGAACCAAAAGGTCTGGGACACGCTATTTATGTGGCTAATCGATTTGTGGGGAACGAGCCATTTGCAGTATTACTTGGAGACGACATTGTCGAATCCGAGGAGCCTTGCTTGAAGCAGTTGATTGATGTGTACAATGAGCATGGTTCATCCGTTGTCGGAGTGCAGGAAGTCCCCCACTCCGACGTGTCCAGCTACGGAATTATCGAATATGCCGATGAGCGTGTTGGTGGCGGCCAGCGTGTTGGTGGGGACGGTTCTTACCAACACAACGTTCATAAGGTGCGGTCGTTGGTAGAAAAGCCTCAACCAGAGGATGCTCCTTCAAACTTAGCGATTACAGGTCGTTATATTCTGATGCCAGAAATCTTTAAGATTCTTGAAACCCTTCCACCCGGGAAAGGTGGAGAAATTCAGTTGACGGATGCGATTAACAAACTGAATCAAGAACAATCCGTTTATGCTTGTGAGTATAAAGGGCGCCGTTATGATATTGGGAACAAGTTCGGTTTTGTTCGGGCGACTATTGATTTTGCAATTGAACGTGAGGACATTCGTGATGAGCTTTTGGATTATATGAAGAATGTGATAGGAAATTATAGCAAGAAATAAGGAAGAAAGAGCTCTGATTGGGGCTCTTTTTTGTTGTTTTGTTATATGTGGGACTTGGAATATTATTAATTGTTGTGTTGAGCATAGCACATGTTTGGTGAGCATAGAATATTCGATTTGAGCATTGAGCAGGTTTTGTGCGCAAAGGTTTTAAAAATCAGAGCATATACATGGAAAAGTTGAGCATTGATTTTTCTCATGTCGCGCATAGAACAACTTTGTTGAGCATAAAGTGGTTGCTTCGAGCATTGAGCAGGTTTATTGAGCCGAGGTACTAAAATACCGAGCATAAAACTGTAAAATTTGAGCATAGCCCCAATGAAATCAGCGCATAAGAGTAGTTAACTGCGCCCAGAGAATATAATTTGAGCATATACCAATAAAGCTGAGCATTAATGTTGTGTAGGTGATAGCTATGACAAACCCCATGAGCATGAGAGATCTCTTTAATTTCAAGCCTCTACCTACCATCAAGTAGAGTCTAACTCACTAGTAGAAAGGCTCCTGCCACGATAAGTGTTAGGCCAAGTATTTTCTTTACGGTTATTTTCTCTTTTAAGAATAAGGCTGAAATGATAAGCGTCCATATGTAAGTGATTGATGTTAATGGATATACAACTGTATATGGTAAAAGCTGTAGGGTGACTATATTTAGAATAGCTCCTGTACCGTAAAAGAATCCTCCTAAGATGAAATACTCCACAAAGGAACGCTGTAAAGTGAGAGTTCCAACACGAAACTCTTGTTGCTGCCAAATCTGCGTTAATTTCCCCCTTTGATTTTGTTTTTCTCCACTTTCTCCCATATCGTGTTGGTGAGAACCGTCCCTATCAACACGATGACTGTCACTACTCATTTTCTTGAAGTAGAAGGAGCCGATGGAGCCTAGGAGTGTGAAGAGTAGTAGTGTTAGGAATGTTAGTAGGTTAATTTTCTCCACCTCCTATGAGGGTTGCTCCTAGTATGATGAGTAGGGTTCCGAGTATGCTTTTTTCTGTTATGACTTCTTGAAGAAAGAGAGTCCCGAGTAGTAGGGCAAAAATGTAGCCTAGACTTAAGATAGGATGCAGAACGGATAGACTCCCGTACCGATAGGCAACAATCATAAGAACAGCACCTAAAAAATAAAGGACAAAACCTGTAATAAGATGCAGGTTAATGTCTCCCCCAGAAAGCTTCCACTGAAGCTGACCAAAAGCTGTCATTAGTGCAGCTATGGTCATGATCGCAATTCCCTTTTTATTTTTATTTAATGAATAGATCAGATTGTTCATTTCGTTTCTCCTCCAAAGGCGTCCGCCTTAGCCTATCACTTTCGTTTCTCTTCCATTACCTAGGCCTTCAATAATTTTAATTTTTTACAAAACCCAACTATACCTTGAACCCAAAAACATGTTCTTCCTCTTTTTTCACAAGAGCCATTAAAAATATCATAAAAGCAATCAAAGTGTTGGCGAAAAGATATCGATAATCCTGAGCTGGGATGGCTGCGGCCACGATTGCCGTATTCAGGAGGACTGGCCCACTTACGAGCAGTGAACGAAAACCAATTTTTCGAACAGCTATAAAGCTGAAAAATAGGATGAAAAACGTGTATGTTGCTGGTCGCCAAAACCATTCCTTGTAATTTTCAAAGGACCCTTCAAGATAGCCTGTTAAGAATTCATGTAATCCATCACTAACTGGAGTCTGCTTAATCCCATACGTGTTCGCACGGAAAATTCCTCCTGGATACGTGTTTGTATACCCGTCTTCCGGCTCAACGATTTGCCAAACAAGAGAAGTTTGGTCTAGATAAGCATCGATCACAAGTCCTGGATTATTTTTTACAACAAGAGCCCACACCTTTAAAAAGTACGGAAAATCAGAAAAAATGAGTTCCTTGTTATATATGCCGGAAAATTTTATAGTATCGGTGAGATAAGGATTATAGAGCTCAAACCACTTATCTCGCGGCAAGAGTTTATATACATACTGTTGCTGGGCCCCGTTCATCTCGCCACCCTCCACAACGACGCGAGCCAATTGTTGCTGCGGTATACCGAGAGCTTCGTTCGGATCCCCTTCTTCAACATGGAACGCTGAGTACACTGGTCCTGAAACTATAAAATAAATTGCGAACACACTAACAGCAAAAATTCCAAGCTTCTTCCACTGATTCCGATAAACAAGAAGTAACAAGACAATCAATAGGAGTAAAATGGGTACACCATTACTTCTCATGAACATCATGGATAGAGCTGTTAAACCGAAAAACACAAGATGGCTAATGGAGCTAAGCCATGCCCCTCTTGTAGCTACTATATTAAATAGAAGAATAGTAAACAACATAAGGGCGGTGCTGTATAGGATGTCCTTCCAAAGAATGATCGAAAACATTCCTGTAGCTGGGTGGATCGCGAAAAGAATGGCAACGATCCAAAGAACTGTCCTAGGAACCCCTGCTTTCTGAAATCGATAAAGTCCATAACCAAGGGTAAGACTCAATGCAATAATCTGAAACGTTCCCACCACTGCCGGCGAATACCAAAAAACAGTCAACAGTTGAATTAACCAGGTATAGACCACAGGATGCCAGTTGTTATATTCATGAGTATGTATTTGAGTCCAATGAGAGAACGAGTCCGGCGACATCTCCCCAGGAAAAAATCCAAGTAAAAACAGGGTCCCCACAATAGCCATGGGAAAACCATAAAATGCAATATTCCATTTGGAAACCTGTTTGTCTTTTATTTCAATATTTACTTTCGTGAAAAGATAGATCAGGAGTATGGAAACCAACGTAAATGTTACAAAAGTCCCCACATAGATAAATGCATGAACCAGTGTTCCGTTGTCGTTAAGATGCTCCATTGGTTGATAAATGCTGGTAAGAAAAGCTAAAGTAAAAAGCATACTGAAAATAACCGTCCCGAGATGGAACAACTCTCGCCACTCTTCAAAAAGGAGGCGAAAAAACAACCAGTATATTCCGATATAGATCAAAAAGATAATAGCAATCGTTGGATTGGGTGTTTCCATGAACGACTGGAACCATGATATGGAAGCTACTGTACTTAGGACTGCAGCAATAACTACTGCCAATCCTTTAACCATTTTAAACACATGTGACACCACCTTCATGTTAACGAGCAGAAGCGAAGGGCATTATTCCTCCACTGGGCCCTTCGCAATATCTTTGTATATTTTATTTAATTCTATTTCATATTGTTTTTTATGACTGGATGCCACGGTATCCAAGATGAGTCCACAGGCTAGAGAAAGAACCGCTAGTAACACGAGACCAACCGCAAGAATAGCAGACGGGACTTTTTCAACGTATTGTGTTTGAATAAATTCAACGATGACTGGAGTTCCCACAGCTAAACCAAGAATGAAAAAAATAGCCGCCCAAACGTTGAAGAATAACATTGGCTTGTACTCTTTAAACAAAGTAAAGATTTTTTTTACAACTTTATAACCGTCACTGACGGTATTTAGTTTAGACTCACTACCTTCCGGACGATCCCGATATTCAATTGGGATTTCTTTTATAGCTAGACGCTTGTCCAAGGCATGGATGGTCATCTCAGTTTCAATCTCAAACCCTGGACTCATGACTGGCATTGATTTAACAAAAAGAGGATCGAAAGCACGGTATCCTGTCATAATGTCATCTAGCTTACTCTTATATAAAAAGTTAATTAGACCTTTGACTAATGAATTACCAAAATTATGGAACGCTCGCTTATTCTCTTCTGTGTAGGTCCCATTGGATAAACGGTCCCCAATGACCATATTAGCTTCTTTATTTTTGATAGGCTCGATCAGCTGATGGACAAATTTTGCCGGATATGTATTGTCTCCATCCACCATCACATAACAGTCCGCTTCAATCTCGCGAAACATGGATCGAACCACATGGCCCTTCCCCTGTCTGAACTCCTTTTTCACAACTACCCCATGCTCTCGGGCAATCTCAGACGTCCGGTCCTTCGAATTATTGTCATAAACATATATGGTTGCATCAGGCAGCTCTTGTCTGAAGTCCTCTATAACCGCGCCAATGGTTTGCTCCTCATTATAACAAGGGATTAATACTGCGATTTTCAATGGTAACACTCCTTACGACAGAGAATCATCCTCTGTCCTTCTTCTATTAATTTTGACAATATCCACTGAGATTATAGCAGAAAGTCAACATTAAGTCTTAAAAACACGCAACCCACCTAAAACAACTACTGCCGTCAATAGTCCTCCAAGGAGTAACAATAGGAGACTAGATTCAACTGGAAGCAGGTGTATGGCCCATATCATGGTGCCTGTCACCAGTAAAAATCCTGTCACTTTTACAAAATCTATTTTTGACATGATAGTGTAACGGTATTTGATTTGTGCTCCAATAATAAGCAGAATGGTATTCACTAGTGAGCCAACCACGGTTCCAAGAGCAATGGCTGTTGCTCCCATTTCCTCAAGGAATAAGTTGATCACTAAAATGTTGATTCCGAATACGGAAACAATACTAAATAAAATCGGTATATAGGAATTTTCCTTCGCATAGAAGAACCTAGTCACATACGTATTCAACGCCAATGTGTACATTGACAGTGCGAAGATTTGCAGCAATGGATACGTCATTGCCGTTGAATCTTCGTTAAAGTTCCCATATTGGAAAACGACTTCTATGATTTCTTTAGCATAGAAAAAAACATATACAGTGGCAGGAATGAGTAATACAGACAGCCACTTAAATCCTTTTTGGTAAATGCGTTTAAGTTTTGCCGTATCCCCCTCCCCAACCGTTTTAGCTAGCATAGGAAAGATAACTGTTGTAATAGTTGTCATTAGAACCGCCTGCGGAAACTGGGTCATTTTTGATGCATAGTTTAATGAAGCAATTAATCCATCCTGCAGGTCAGCGGCATAGATTCTTTGAATGAAAAAGTAAAACTGTAATGCTGCTCCCCCAAATAAAATAGGAACCGCTAGCTTCATAAAACGAGTAATATCAGGATTGTTTCTCCAGTTGAAATGAAACTTGAAAATATTCGTTTTCTTTTGGGCTAGTATCAGCAATAAAACCATGGCTAATGCTCCCACTGAAGCACCAAGACCATAGGAATATTCAAGTAAAATCGGTGTAAGTCCAACCCCGATTAGTAAAAATAATCCGTTGAAAAGCAGGGTTGAAAAGGCGCTAAGTCGGTAACGACCCTCCACATTCATAAGTCCACTGAGCCACATAGCGAGCACAAGGAAAAAGGTTGATGGTGCCATCCACACAAACAATTCACTTGTTAATTGAAAGGCTTTTTCTGACATCCCACTGAAAAAAAGCTCAATCCAAAAATCAGAGAACACCATGAATAGAATGGTGATTCCACCAATCACAAGCGTTAAACCCGAAAAAATAGTTTGAACAAATTCCTTTTTTCTGGATTCGTCGAGTTTGCTGTACACGGAAATAAAGGCCGTGGTGACCGCTCCACCAAGGACTATATAAATAAAATTGGGAATCGTAAAGGCAACGACAATACTATCAGCCTGATAGCTCGTCCCATATTGATATCCAATGACTACTTCGCGTGCAAAGCCAAATAGCCTTGCCAGGACATTGATCACCGCCACTGTCCCCAATATTTTTATTAATGACCGCACATAGATCGCTCTCCTACTTTTTGATACGTTTTTGAACTTTGTATATAAAACCTGTGTTAATTCACTTTTGGAGCTGTTTCTTTGTCCAAACTCAATTTAAAATCGGTTTTTATTCACTTTTGGGCCTGCTTCTTTGTCCAAACTTAATTTAAAACCGGTTTTTATTCACTTTTGGGCCTGCTTCTTTGTCCAAACTTAATTTAAAACCGGTTTTTATTCACTTTTGGGCCTGCTTCTTTGTCCAAACTTAATTTAAAACCGGTTTTTATTCACTTTTGGGCCTGCTTCTTTGTCCAAACTCAATTTAAAACCGGCTTTTATTCACTTTTGAATACACTTTACTTACAAAACTAAATAAACTCTTAAACACTTCAAAAAATTGACCCCGCTTTTGAGGTTTCAACAGCGGGGATTAGTTAATGTATTCATTTTGTAACTGTATTTAAATCCCATATATCTTGAGGATCTCTTGAATAAGCTGATTTTGGTCATTTTCCTCAGCTTTTTTAAATCCGTTTGTACGGAGGATCTCTTGGCGTTCAGGATCATGCAATAGGGAGCGTATCCCTTTGGCAAGACTAGTTGGATTTTTTGGTTCCACCTTAAGCCCCGCTTCACCGTCTAGTAAATAGGTTAGGCCTCCCACATCGGTACCAACAACCGGCGTCCCACAGGACATAGCCTCCAATGCCACAAGGCCAAAGCCTTCGATATGGGATGGGAGAATGAATAGGTCTGCGGCAGAGAGCCAGACTGCAACTTCTGACTGGTCCATAGCATCATGAATCACGATGTTTCCGCCATTTCGATTTCCATTAGGACTATTGGGATCATTTATTTCGTTAGCAGATCCTTCACCCATAAACTCCGCTTTGAATTTTTCAATATAATTACGATCCTTGGCTTCTCCAATTAAATGAAGGGTCACATCTGGATCGGTTTCCTTTAAAGAAAGCATGGCTTGACCTAAGTCAGATAGGCCTTTGGCAAAAATAAGGTTACCGACGAACAAAAGGATTCTCTCATCAGCAGAAAGCTCGAGCTTAGAGCGAGCTTCAGATTTTTCTATCTGCTTAAAAACATCTCGGTTCACACCCATGTTAATGACGGATACTCTGTCCGCAGGAACATCAAAGTTGTCGACGATGTCTTGTTTTAAGCGGTCACCGACGGCAATGATATGGTCGGCTTTTTGTAAAATCATTTCTGATAGCTTTCGTGCCCACCCACTCTTTTTGACCATTTGGTCGATATCCCCGCCATGGGAGGTGACGATAAGTTTTTTGCGAAGCAAGAACTTGTACGCTAGCCCAATCAATCCTGTCGGAAAGATGTAGTGGGCGTGAACAACCTGATAGCGCCATCCCCCAGCGATGAGTCTTGCTAGGCCTCGGAGGAAGAATCCGAGGTATTTTTTCAAAAGAATTGATTTGCCCTTGCGTGGGTCGGTGATGGCGATGGTGTCTACTTTTAGACCCTGGTTCCGCAGTTGTTCTACTTGGTTTTTGACGAAGATTCCGAATGTTTTTGAGTGTGTTGATGGGTACATGTTACTGAGTACTAGGACTCGTGATTTCCGTTTTTTTTTTGCTTGGATGTGTTCGTTTACTAGGACCATTCCTTGGTGTGCTTTGTGTTTCATGGTGTTGGCTATGGTTTGGTAGCGTTCGAGTGTTGCTGGCCAGTCGTTTGCCATTTGTTCGTAGCAGCAGACGAAAAAGTCGTCTTCTTTGTTGAGTTGGTCGATGACGATGACGTGGTCGTTGGAGCCGATCATGTCCATGAAGTCTTTTACTTTGTGGTGATAGGCTACGGCGATCACGGGTGTTTCGGATACGAGTGCTAGTATGAGTGAGTGTAATCTTGTGCCGATGACGATGTCTTGTTCGGCTGTGAATTTGACGATGTCTTCTGGGTAGAAGACTTTATTTTGGACGCGACAGTGGTCGCTGTGTGTCATTTTGGATTTGACTTCTTCTGATACCCAGACGTCTTGTGGGTATTTAGTAGAGAAGAAGTTGATTTGTACGTCTGGGTATTTTTCGACGAGTGCGTCTAGGTTTCGCGCCATCCCAAGGACGTAGTTTTGATACATTTCAACGTTTTCTTCTGGCCAGTAGCTTCCATGATGAAAGGGTACGGCTGTGACTCCGATTTGGAGTGGTCGTTCTCTTTTTTGGGTTGTTGCTGGCATAGGGACTTCGAAGGCTGGGTCTCCAATGACATGTATTTCAGATTTAACTCCTATGGATTTGAGGAGTTCTTTTGATTTTGGATCTCGAACGGTGACGATTTCAGACAAATTGGCTAAGGATCGAAGTAATATTTTTCCTACTTTGGTAAGTATTGGGCCTGCGCCTACGCCGTACAGGACAACGGGGGTGCGTGACAGTTTGGCGAGCCAGCCGTACATCCCGAATAAAAAGGCTTCGCGCCCGTAAAGGTCCATGAAGATTCCTCCTCCACCGACGATGAGCATGTCCAACTTTTTAATGGTAGAATAGTTGGCGCGCATGGTGGAGAGCATGGTTAAATAAGCGCTTTTCTTCTTGTGATAAAGGCGCTCTGATTTTACTCCATAGGATTTATTTGTTTGGTCTGGCTGGTTGGAAAAAACAATGATTTCGTCGCGGCTGACCTTGAATACCTTTTGAAGCTGAAGTAGGATTCCTTCAAGGATGGCTTCATCGCCTTTATTATTGTTCCCGTAGTTGCCGACAATACCAATTGTCATATGTTATTCAATCCTTTGTCTTCCAAAATTCAATGGATGTTCTTTTATGATCATGCTGTCTTTTCAGCTATTTCTTAATGTTCGACATTCCATACCATTATACTATTGTAACACGAATTATGTCGCATAAAAACATAACATTTTTTTGTTAGAAAATCGCATTTTTAATTAATGGTTTTGTTGATTTATTATTGGTTTTCTAGGTCCTATTTTTCTTGAGTTACAGGGTGCATCTATAGTTGCGTTAAGTTAATTGACGGGTTGAGGTTTATTATGCTCATTTTTGTTCATACATGCTCAAGTTTTATTTTCTATGCGCGGTTTGTTTCTCTTATGCGCGGGTTTGATTGGGGCTATGCTCAAATTTCTTGGTTTTATGCTCGGGTTTTTGAAACCTTTGCGCAGTTAATTTCTTCTATGCGCGAATCTATTCACTTAAGCTCAACAACCGTCTTCTATGCGCAACCTCCGCGAATCCAATGCTCAGCTTTTACAAGTTAATGCGCGGGTTTGAAAAGGTAATGCTCAAAAAGTTAATCCTAAGCGCGACATTCACTTCATAAGCGCAAAATCAACCCTCTTCGCGCGTAAAAACAAGGTTACGCGCACCCAAAATCTATTCAAAAAAGTTACATATTTTACCTAATCTATCATGTTGGTTAGTAGTGTTGTCAAGTTTAATTCGTGTTATACTAGATTCAGTGAGTTCACGAATGATAAGGAGAGTTAGGACGACATGGGTGTTCTACAAATGTTGAGCAAGTCGAAGGAAGAACGTCATCTAAAAAAGTATCTAAAAACGGTAGATAAAATAAATATTTTGGAGAAAGAATTTGAGCAACTAAGTGATGATGAGCTGCGTATGAAGACGGTGGAGTTTAAGCAGTTGATAGCCGATGGTTCTTCGGTGGATGATCTTAAAGGTGAGGCGTTTGCGGTGGTTCGCGAGGCTTCAAAGCGAGTACTTGGGCTGCGCCATTTTGACGTACAGTTAATTGGTGGGCTTGTTTTATTAGAAGGAAATATTGCGGAAATGCCAACGGGAGAAGGAAAAACACTTGTTGCCTCTCTTCCAAGTTATTTGCGCGCCCTTGAAGGGAAAGGTGTTCACGTTATTACGGTGAATGAATACTTAGCACGTCGTGACCGTGCATTAATTGGGCAAATCCACGAATTTTTAGGGTTAACCGTTGGATTAAATATCCCAGGTCTGCACCCTCTTCAGAAACAAGAGGCTTATGAAGCAGAAATTACTTATGGTATTGGAACAGAATTTGGATTTGATTTTTTACGAGATAATATGGCTTATGCCAAAACTCAAAAGGTTCAACGAAAATATTATTATGCAATTATTGACGAGGTTGATAGTGTCTTAATTGATGAGGCAAAAACTCCTCTTATTATTGCTGGAAAAACAATGCCAAGTGAAAATTTGGCCAATGTATGTGCGAAGGTCACAAAAAACTTCCAGCAGGATGTGGAGTTTCAGTTTGACCATGAGTTAAAAACGGTTAACATCACCGATGAAGGAATTAATAAAATTGAACGTGCTTTTGGGATTGAAAATTTGTTCGATCTTGAACATCGTTCACTCTATCATTATATGTTGCAAGCGTTACGTGCCCGTGTGTTATTTACGAGAGATGTTGATTATATCGTTGATCAGGGTGAAGTAAAGCTTGTGGATATGAACACCGGCCGCATCATGGAGGGTCGTAGTTTAAGTGATGGATTGCATCAGGCAATCGAAGCGAAGGAAGGGCTTAAGGTTACAGAAGAAAATAAGGCTCAGGCTTCCGTTTCGATTCAAAACTATTTCCGTATGTACCCTGTTTTATCTGGTATGACAGGTACAGCTAAAACTGAAATAACTGAGTTCCAGCATGTTTATGGTATGGATGTTGTTCAGATCCCAACAAATAAGCCTATTATTCGTAAAGATTTACCTGACCTAGTTTTCAAAACGAAGGAACAGAAATACCGCCGGATGGTTGAGGAAGTTCGTCAGCGTCATGAAAAGGGACAGCCTATTTTAATCGGGACAACGTCCATCCTTCAATCAGAGGTTGTGGCTGAATATTTGGATGAGGCTGGATTGAGCTATCATTTGTTGAATGCTAAAAGCGTGGAGCATGAAGCACATCTTATTTCCCTCGCTGGACAAAAGAGTCAAATCACGATTGCCACGAATATGGCTGGTCGCGGAACAGACATCATGCTTGGAGAGGGTGTAGCTGAACTTGGTGGTTTGCACGTTCTTGGAACAGAAAAACATGAAAGCCGTCGCATCGATAATCAGTTGAAAGGTCGTTCTGGCCGTCAAGGCGATCCAGGCTCTACCCAATTTATTATCTCATTAGAAGATGAGCTTTTTATCCGCTTCGCCAAAGATGATGTGGAAGCTAAACTTCCTTCTTTAACGACGGATAGTACCGGATTAATTTTGAATAAAGAAATTCATAAATTTATAGATAAGGTGCAAAAAATCAGTGAAGGAAGCCACTTCTCTGTTCGTGAATTTTCCTTGAAACTGGACGATATTATTAATGATCAACGAGAGGTTATTTATAAACTACGAGATCAAATCTTCTATTCTACGAATACGATTGAAATTTTGAAAAAGCATGTGGAACCTGTTGTTCTTGATTTGGTTGATAAACATTGCTCAGAAGATTCTATTCCTGATGATTGGGATCTTAAAGGTTTAAATCAGAAGTTAGAAGATTTCATGCTTGTGGAAGTTACGTTTGATAGAGATTACGAAGAGCCAGAAGAGGTTCGTGAAGCAGTAAAGCCTTTCATTGAGAGGCATTTAGAGGAAGTTTCCTTCCATGAGAATGTAGAGGAAATTCAAAATACGTTACGACAGATTAGTTTGGCGCTTGTGGACCATCATTGGACGGAGCATTTAGATGAAATGAATCGTATGAAGGAAGGCGTTGGTATCCGACACTATCAACAGGAGGATCCTATCCGAACCTTCCAAAAAGAAGGCTTTGAGCTTTTCGAGATAATGTATCATCGATTAGAGCTTGATTTTAACCGTCGTATGACCAGAGCGATTCAACAGTTTGAAGCTAGAAAAATTAAGATTGATTTAACTTAATTTGGATTGAATTTGAGTTGAACCGGCGTTTTGGGTCAAACCTAATTTGGCAAGGGTTTCGGTCTTTTATGAGATGGAGGCCCATGACCGTTTTTATAAAGAGGAAAATTTTGTGCTTAGTGTTAGTCTAGTTAATATAAGTTTAGGTGTTTTCTGTAAAGTAGTTTTAAAAAAGGGGAGTTTGCAATGTTTCCATTTTCGAAAAGTAAGAAAGTAACGAAAGAAAATACTTCTGGAATTGATCAATCGTTTGATGCAAAGGATTTACTTGAAGGTCCTGATTCGGCAGAGGGCCCAGAGGAAGAATTGGTGCAAACAGAGATTTCCTATCATCCTGATTGGAAGCTTCCCGAAGAAGAAAAATATGTGTATGCCTTCCATCATAGTGATTTAAAACCCTTGAAACCGAACCAGCTCTCCTTATCTGGGATTAACATGGATAAGCAAGCTGGTGGATATGTGTTTGTTGCCTTTATCCGTCAGACATTGAGCAAGGACATTCAATTGAAGGAAATGCCGATTTTGTTGTTGGGACCAAATCAAGAAAAATTAGCTCGCAAGGTGTTTGATCTTAGTCAGGCTGGAGTTATTCCTTCTAAGACGAGCCGCCCATGGCAGTTCACTTTTCAACCAAAAGACTTTTTCACCAATGAAGAGATTCCTAGAGAGGGATGGTCTCTTGCTTTTGAAATCAAGCCAACGAGCCGTCGCCATGAACTAGATTTAGCTGATTCTTGGAAGCAATCTCTAGCAGAGGACGCCATTGAAAGTTTAGAAAAAGTAATAGCAAACGCCGCTCCATTAAAACCAGGGGAAGTGAATTTCATGGGAATTAACGCTCGTATTCAAGACTCTGGTGACCTAGCAGTGACTGTATTGATTCGAAATGGTACGGATAAAAACATTCAGTTCCAGCAGCTTCCGTTGAAAGTTGAAGATGCATCAGGAGAAGTCATTGCTGAAGGGAGTTTCAAATTCGATTCTTTTGAAGTGAAGGCTAATACAAGTAAGCCTTGGACGTTTATTTTCCCTAAGTCTATGGTTAAGAATGATGTTATTAATCTTTCGAAGTGGAGAGTTTATCCGGTACAGTAAGTAAATAAGATATTTTGTTGTAAGGCCGCCTGAATTTTTAGTTTAGAGATGCAGGCGGTTTTTGTTTTGTTTTAATAATATTCGCTAGTTTTTTTTGTTGACTTAGTTAAATTTGCTGTTGTCACCGTTGAGCATAAGATTTAAAGTTTGCGCGGAGTAAAAGGATTTTGAGCATAGAGACTGTTTCCTGCGCAAAGATTAACAATAACGCGCATTAACGTTTAAAAGTTGAGCATAGAATTTCTGGATGTTGAGCATAAAGTAGTAAAATTGAGCATGTAATCATAGGGTTAAGCATATAGGGATTACCTTGAGCACTGCTCCCTGAAACCAACGTTGGATTTTGAGCATAGCCCCCATAAAGTCTGAGCATTAAACTTATATATTAAGCATAACAAACGGAAATTGAGCATAGAAATATTTTTTTGGGCATTGACTGACGTGGTTAAGAGCACTCCATATAAATGATTCTATTAATACAAAAAAAGATGCACTCCCCACAAGGGTTGTGCATCTTTTACATTAATTAGAAGTAACTTGTACATAATCTCCATGAACCCAGCCTTGCTGGTCTTGGAAATTGATTTGGTACCACTTTCCGGTTGTGTCCTTCACGTAATTACCAGAAGCATCCTTTACACCATCTAGGATATCTCCTTCATAAACTTTACCCATAATGTTTGCACTACTACTTGTATCAGTTGTACTACGAACATTCAAGCCTACTCCTTCAGTGTTTACTACCGTAAGCACATCCACCGATGGTGCAGGTTCAGGAGTAGTAGGTGCTCCATCCGTAAACGTTACATAAGTGTCAATGACCCATCCCACTTGTCCGTTTGCCTTGATTTTCAACCATGAACCATTTGAACCAATCACTTCAATTGGTGTTCCTAATGGTAGAGTTGTGATTTTGCTAAAGGACGTGGAAGGACCTGTTCTCATATTTAGATTATCAGTTGTCGCTCCTGCTTTTCCAGCTTTAGTTGTATCTAGTAGATAAAGAGCTTCTCCCGTAGGTTTCGCCGTTGCTCCTGGTTGGTTGAGATACTTTGGTACTTCAAACACTATGACATAATTCTCAAGTATGTCATAGATGTCTTTAATTCGTGACGTTTGAAGTACAGCCCAACTTACATGAGTTGCATATTGCTTCCTGTTACGTGTATCAATATCTTCTGGATCCCATTTCATTTTATAAAGGGTATCTTGTCCACTATTGATATATCTATCCGCGATAAATTTCGCACCACCAACAATAGCAGCTTCAGGTGTAAACCAGCCTTGCTGATAAGCAAAATTAGATCCGCTACTTACTGGAGTGGCATCATAGGCACCGATTCCATACATATTGTAAACCGTTGTGCCATTTACGCTTACTCCTTGTGCAAGAGTGGATGTACCATTCCCAGTTTCATGTAAAGCATGAGCAATTAGATACACCTCATTAATATTGTATTTCTGTCCCGCTTCAATGAATGCCTCCGCTCTTCCCTCAAAAATCCCTCTACCTGATAAGACTTTTTCATTAATTTCTGCTGCATGTAGATTTGCATTTCTAGAAAGGACAAGGAACTGAAAGAAATCTGTTGTACTTACAGAAAAATTATTGGGATTCATATAATATTCTACGGCCTCACGACTTGCATAAATATTACCGGATCCGTCAGCTTTTGGTGAATAATTCATTTGCAGATTAACTAGATTATTAAAGTCCTTATTGTATTCTTCATAGATAGTCTGCATGTTCTTTTCAACACCAGTGACATGGATGTAACCAAGACGACCTCCTAGATCAATCTCGTACCAGTTCGAACCATCCATTCCCGTGATTTGTAAAAGCTGTCCCTTCTTTAACGTAGCAAACTGAACTAATTCATTCTTTGAGTTGTCATAAACAGGAACATCTTGTCCAAGGACAATTTTTTCTTCCTTAAACGCTTTTCCAAGGTTAGGGTTCGAAACATTACTTACATCCACAGGCCGAGTAGAATCTTCCCATACAAACATTTTGCCTGTGCCATACGAAATCTCATGCCAATTTCCTACGTCAGCTGTACGCTTAAACACTTGCCCTTTTTTCAATGTACCTACCGCTACGAGACTACCTGTACTATTGTCATAGATTGTGAGATTGTTTTCAAGTACCTCGAAAAATTTATCCGTGGACTTAAATGGTCTCTTGGTCGCTGGCTCATAAATGTAACCTTTGCGACCTCCCACTTCGACAATAAGCCAATTACCAGATTTCTGAATGTACTTAATCGTATGACCTTTAGTAACTTTAGCAAAAGAAACCAGGGATCCACTTGTGTTATCGTAGACAGGAAGATCGGTCATTCCAACAATTTCTTGGACATAGGTTCCGCCACTGGTCCAGTTTTTAACTTCACTAGAGGTTGCTGGTGTAGTTGAAGCTTCCCAAACATACCCTTTTCCGCTCGCATACTCAATCTCATGCCAGTTTCCGATGTCGCGAGTACGCTTATACACCTGACCCTCTGGCAAGGTTCCAACTGCTACTAGCTTACCTGTACTGTTGTCATAAACCGTTAAATTATCAGTTAAAACCTTAAAGTAACGGTCGGTTGACTTAAAAGGAAAGCTAACGGCCGGTGCATAGACATAGCCTTTCCGTCCAGAGATTTCAACAATCATCCAATTACCAGATTGCCTGACATACTTGAATTCATTTCCTTGTAGGATTGTTGCAAAAGGAACGAGTTTTCCAGTACTGTTATCGTATACCGTCAAAGTTTTAAAAGCGATCCCTGTGTTGGGGTGGCTTGTCCCCTCTGACCATTTAAGTTCTGCCGGCTCAGTTGCAGGGACAGTTGCTGGTCCCCATATATATCCGTACTTACCACCAAATTGGACCTTATGCCAGTTACCCATACCACTAATACGCTTAAAAATCTGACCCTTATGCAGAGTGCCTACTGGGACAAGACTTCCCGAGCTATTATCATAGATGGTTAACCGGTCGCTTGTGACTTCAAAGTACTGATCCGCGCTTGTAAAACTCTCTGTTGCTGAAGTAGTGGACGGTAAAAAGATGACTAAAGCTAGTAAAATACCAATCCCAAACGATATGAAGTTTTTATATCTTGCTTTCCTCAATGATGTGATCACTCCCCTTGTATTTTTCGGGAAAATTCTACAAAATATCAGAATTAATTTCCCTTATTCTCATTTTATAAGCAAAACTTGTATTTATCTATACTAAATTGGCATATTAGCAAAAAACTATATGTCCAAAATATGGAATAATAGAGTCGCAAATTGATAGACTAAGGTTCTTTTATATCCTTGTTTTTTTCATATTTAAAAAATGAATCAAATGGTCTATTTCTATTTCAATTCATTATTCCAGTCATATGGACAATCCCTTATGAATTGAGATATACTTTAAATGACTATTTAATAAGCGGAACCTCCCTTGACCATCGACGTAAGGAGGTGAGGCCCACAGGATGTGGGCACGTAGGCGTTGCGAATCATTTCGGTGGGACGAGTAATCGCAGTCCCAACACGATGTCGCGGTTTTAGCCTACGTTCCTCCGAGATAAAGGAAACACGGTTCGCAGGATGCGAGTCTGTTCGGTGTTGCGACAAATGTTTTCGGTAGGCCGAGTGACCGCAGGCCCAGGGCGTCGCTTTTTTAATCAAACTTCCTTCATCGATGTTGACTTTGACTCGAGAGGAGAGAACCAACTCTGGTCGATAGTCTTCCCCTCGAAACAAGAAATCACTTGTTTCTACGAAGAAGCTCTAAGTAGCTTTCCTTACTTGGGACAAAAACTTCGAAGATCACTCGATGATGCTTTTTCGCTGGAGCTAAACAGACTCAATATTTTCTTATCTTTTTAAAAAGAACGGTAAGGTGGTACGAGTAGATGACAACATTTTCCCAGGCATCAAAGTTTACAACCCTTTTGAAATATTACATTATCTTTCAACCTATTCTCGATATTCTAACCACGGCGTCACTTGCTTACTTAGACACCAGTTTAACAGTAGGGATAGTCATACGTGTCCTGTTCATGGGAATTTCTCTTCTCTATATTTTGTTTGGTAATGATAGTCCATATAAAAAATATGCAGTTTGGTATCTTGTTGCTTTATTTGGTGTCCTAGGTATTGGTTTTATCATAAATATCTTTAGCAAGCCTGTGTTCAATTTATTTATGGAAGCCCAATGGTTAGCGAAGATCCTTTACTTTGTAATTATGTTCTCTACCCTTTTACTTGTTTTTACAACAAGAGAGAATCTTGAAAAAGTTAAAGAAAGATTTTTATTTTTAACTTTAATTGCTATGATGATTGTTTCAGGAACAATTCTTTTTTCTATCATAACTGGAACTTCAAGTGATACTTACGAATGGGTTAAGGCTGGCTTTAAAGGCTGGTTTTACTCCGGGAACGAGTTAAGCGCCATAATTGGCATTACCTTCCCACTGGTTTATCTTTATTCAGTATTAAAAACGGATTCTTTAAAGAAAGCTGTTTATTGGATTCCAACGATAGTGTTAGGCATTGTAGGTGTACTTATTGGGACAAAGGTCGGGCTATTTGCCATGATTGGAACGGCAGTGATCATGTTTGTGGTTATTTTACTTCACTGGCTGTTCTTATTACGGAAACAAGGAGCAAAAAATGAGAAAACACCTCAGCTTTTGACTAGCTTAATTTTTACTATCGTATTTATGGCCATTATTCCTGCGACTCCTTCATATACAAACTTGTCTGTTAATATGAAGGTCCCAGATCAGGAGGACATTGACAAGGGCTTTGAGCTAGAAGATGAACTTGATTTAGGTGGAGAGAATGGAGAACCAAAGAGAAAGATTATTACTTTGAACTCACCGATTTTGAATAAAATTTTGAGTTCTCGTCAGATTTACTTTACGTGGCAATATAATCAATATATATACGCAGAACCTCTACAAAAGGTATTTGGAATGGGATATGCAGGGAATTATATAAAAAACCGAAAGACCATTGAAATGGACTTTTTCGATATTTTCTTTTCCTTTGGTATTTTTGGATCCATTCTCATTCTCTTACCATTATTTATTTTAGTTGGAATAGTTGTTAAGAATCTGTTTACAAATGTCACAAAAGTGTTTAAAATAGAAAATGTAGCCTATATGGTCTCCATAGGGCTCGCGTCAGGAATTGCACTTATTGCAGGTCATGTTTGGTTTGCACCAGCAGTCAGCATTTATCTAGCTTTGGCTATGGTTTTACTTCTGACAAATTTTCTAAATAATTCCAAATCATCAGAGCTCGTTTAGCTCTCGTGATATTATGATTGGTTAGCTCATGGGTCTAATTACTGCTCCCTTAGTTAACCTTGATCTGGAATAATCCGGATTTTGGTTATACTTTAATTTATATGTGTTTTACTTAAAGGTGCGGAGATGAATAATCTCTGTGCTTTTTTGTTTTGGGTTGATGTGAGGGGTGGTTTGGGGAGTTTGTGTTGTGCGGTGGTGGCACTTAAATTTACTTTTTGTCATCTATTTAGATGGATTAGCACTTATTCATTGATTGTGGCACTATGCTTTGATGAACCGGCACTTATATGGTTCATTGGAATTTCGGAGTTGGCACCCATTTAATGCTAGTGGCACTTATTTAATTATGTTCTCACGGAAACAATGTTAACGTCACTATGTTTTTCCAAACCGTCACTTAAAACTATTCTTCTAGCACTTAAGTTTTCTATATCATCACGGAAACCTATTAATCATCACCCAATGAATTATAGCGGCTCTCAAACGAAGCAGTTTACACATAAAGGAACCAACAAACGATAAAATAACCCCCTTGCTTAAACCAACCCAAAAATAAAGGGACGCACACAACGGGCGTCCCCTAAACTTTAATTTAAATATCTGTAAATAAACAATGCGAAGTGCTGGCGACTAATGTCGGCCTGTGGCAAGAAAGTGCCATTTGGATAGCCGGTTGTGATTTTATTTGCTGCTAGGGTGCTGATATAGTCGTACGCCCAATGGCCATCAGAATCATCTGTTGGTGCTGCAACATCTGTAAATGTTTTATCTGATTCCCCTGTTAATTCAAATGCTTTAACTAGGATCTTTGCCATTTGACCGCGTGTGAGTTTTCCTGCTGGATCAAAAGTATTATTTTCTTTTCCACTAATAAACCCTAGGCTTACCGCTTCTGCGATAGCTTTATATTCGTTGGTTGCTGGACTAACATCCGTAAAACCCGGATCCGGTGCGTTTGAATTTTGATAATCCACGCCAAGAGTTCTTAAAATCATGACTACAGCCTGTGTTCTTGAAACTGTTTGGTCTGGACCAAATGTTCCATCCGTATAACCGTTAATAATCTTTCTTTCTGCTAGGTATGTGATCTCCGTTCGATAACCCAAAAGGTCAGGAAATTCAAATAGCTTTCCAGGTTCGGGAGTTAAATAAGCAGACGCCACATAACCCTCCACCTCATCAGTTGTTGCTACTGGGTAATAAACATAGTCATTCTCTCTATATTCGGTTTCAATAGGAGCCCCAGTTATAGTTAGCTCCGTATTATGAGAAAGCTGTTTGGTGGGAGAGCCTGTGATAGAACCCTCACGAAAATTCACCACACCATCACGTCCATTAATGTAAACTGTGTCACCAACATTGTACATTTGTTGAGATGAGGTCATGACATTTGTTTTATAATCCTTTTCAGGAAAAGCCATGATAGATGAGCCTTCCTTATAATTAATATCGAATTTTGGGAAAAGAAAGTAGTCGTGCTCTTGAACGATAAACGAATGTCCTCCCAAACGTTTGTAAATTTTGCTTTGGTAAGCCGTATCTGGATGGAAATTTGGATCATTTTGCTTGGCCAGTCCGTTATAGGCCATTACCGCAAAATACCAATTTTCTAGAACATTTCGTTCCCCACCGTTGATTTGTGGCAGAAAGCTTGTACTCCATTTTTTATTTAAGACTTGCGCAGCAATTTCAATGTTATAGGCAATATCGGTTTTAAGCTTTTGCTCATCAACCAATAAGTCCGTATCGATATTGTCGGGTGTCACCTGCATCATTCCAATCCCACCGTCTGGAGAAATAATAGGTTGCCCTGCGTCATCAAATTGCTTATAAGCAGTCTCGTTAAAGGCAATAGCCTTCATGATCTCAGGTGGAATATTGTGTTTGTTGGCTGTTTCTGTGATGAGTTGCTTAATTTCCTCAACAGGAGGATTCACATAGACTGGCTCAACACTTGTAGCATTAACTGGATTCACTAGATTCATAGTAAAAATAAATACTAGGAATCCAGCTCCCACTTTTCGTAAATTCTTCATCTCCATAAACCTCCTCTACCTTTCATTAAATATTTTACTAGAAATTTACTATTTTTGATAGATTAGATTTTAAAACTAGTGTTGGTGGGGACGGTTCTCACCAACACAGTTTCAAAATTAAGAATCCCACTATATCAACGTTTCTTTTTGACTTCGCGTAAAATTAAGAACCGTCCCTACCAACAAACATTTTCTTCATTTATTATTCTGCCACGACAGCAATTCGGCCTTCAGTTGTTACGTCGATATTGCTGGCATTTTCTTCCGCTAATTTCACTAGGTTCTGAAGTTTTCCCAGTCAGTGATTCCTAGATCTTGAACTCGCCCATCGTTATATGTCTATACTATGTCCTTCCACTAAAAACAACTTTAATAATTTGTCTTTATGTGCTGCCTGACACCAGTGTTTGAAAAAATAATAGAAAAAAGCACAACAACAAACCCAACCACCCCTACACTTCTACCCTACCAACATTCGACAAATTCCGGGGCGTCACTGTGACCATACCTTTTTATTTAAGGTACTAACTTCTTAATGATGGGTATTCTCTGCATCATCCAAACTATGAGGTAACTCCATACTAAAATTGCAACAATTGAAACTGGCGCGCCTATAATTGGATGAATAAAGGCATAGTTAAGTTTGAATCCTACCAAATTTTTCAGTTCAGTTCCCAGTAGGGACATGACAAATGGATGGATAAGATAGATTCCAAAGCTTGTAGCCGATAGGGAAGCTACTACTCTCATAAATGCTCCATCTTTTGAAAAATGTTTATCCCAGTCTATATTTTTAGCCCATACAAATAGAGCAACACTAACAAAAAATGTATTAGGTGACTTATATTCATAGAAATACGCTTCAAAGGCACCTTTTGCTTCTGTCCCGAGATAGGTTCCTAAGAAGGTGACAATCAATCCTAAAAAGCCTGCTAAGTAAATCCACTTCTTGGCCTTTTCTGAAATCTGTACATTATGCAAATAGTATCCTAAAATGAAATATCCGAGATACCCCGTGAAAAACTCTAGCTTAAGTCCAACATTCAAATCGAGAAAATGGCTTGCCATAGGAAATAATGAACTTGTAATAAACCAGATAATCAAATAGTACTCGATCAACCTTTGTTGGGCATGAGCAATGACAACTCTTATCACAGGGGTAATTAAATAAAGCCCCACAATCATGTACATATACCATAAATGGAAATAGACATCTCCACTGATAATATTACTAGCTTCGCTCACCACACTAAAATCTCCTAAGCTACGTCTCGATTTCCAAAGGGTATAAAATAATACCCAAAAGACGAAGGGAATTAAGATTTTAGAAGCTCTCTTTTTCATAAAATCGGAGATTGATTCCTGCTTTTTAGGATTCAATAAAAGCATTCCACTGATCATTACAAAGATAGGAATGCACCAACGTACCGCTCCATCTAATAGATTTCCAAGCCACCAATAAGGCATATTGTCTACCCTTGACATCAACGGACCAGTTGCATGAATGACAACAACCCCAATAATCGCCAAACTTCTTAATATATTTACATAACTAATCATGAAAGTCCCTCTCAAATTATGACATGCTGAATCATTATAGCAGATTCTGAGGAATCTTTCCTGTGTTGGTGGGGACGGTTCTCGCCAACACACTTTCAAAATTAAGAATCCCAATATATCAACGTTTCTTTTTGACTTCGCGTAAAATTAAGAACCGTCCCTACCAACATTCGACAAATTCTGGGGCGTCGGGGCGTCACTGTGACCATACCTTAACCATACCTTACCTTATCGCATTGGCCAAAGCTTTAAATTCAAGAGAAAAGGATCAAACTGGTATAAACCTGTTTGATCCTTTTTGGAAATTTATTTATTGTACAGTAACACTTACTTGAGTGTTTAATACATTTCGCTCACTATCTTCTACAGCACCTACTAATGTTACAGTTGGTTTAGCTAGGTTATTTGTATTCTCTTTAAGAGATAACTTAACCGTAGCAGCATTAACTTCTTTAACACCAGTCACTGTATATCCTTCAACAGTAAAGTCTGAATCTTGCACAGAGTATGCATAAAGTGTCTCAGAGAATGTTAATGTAACTTCATCATAAAGTGAGTTAGATCCTACTGAATCTGCAATTGTAACAGAGTTCAAAGTTGGAGCATATTTATCTCCAGCTGGTTCTGCCGACAACGCAACAGGAGCACCGTAACTATTAACTGCATCAACAATACCTGTTGTTGAAACTGTAACATTTGATGCATTTGTAGGTAAATCATTAGCAGTTGTTAATGTAATAACTGACTTTCCATCAAGAACAGCATTTGAAACATAAGTTACAGCTGCACTTGTTGCACCGTTGGATACTATAAAGTCATCTGCTTTTGCTCCTGTAATAACTTCTTTGAAGTAAAGCTTAACTTGATTCTTTCCAGTTACAGTAGCCTTGTCAAATTGTGGTGCTGATACATCAGTAGGAACTGTTAAAGATGTCTCAGTTAAAGCAATTGGATTTCCGCTTGCATCAAGAACCCTTAAAACTTTGATAGTATTGCCTTTTGGATCTGCTTGTGCTGCAGTTTGTGCATTAGTAAAGTCTAGAATTACAGCTTTATTACTGTCAACAGCTGTTACAGTTACTTTACTATCAAGTGCACTAGAACCATGTAAATAGTTTAGCTTGTTTTCAATTGATGATTTATTCATTACCTCATCAAATACGATTTTTACTTTTTTATCAGATAGTAGTAGAATATCATCAACTTGCGGAGCCACAATATCATTAATTGATACAGTTGTTGTATAGTCAGCTAGTTTATTTTGGTTTACTGAATCATCTTTAACATTTTTAATAGATAGAGTATAAGATCCACCATTTAGACTAGGAACTGGAATTGTATAAGTGTTTCCAGACACTGTAACGGTTCCAGTAAGATTAACTGGGTTTCCAGCTGCATCAGTTAATGTGTAATTAGCAAGAGTACCTGCACCACTTACTGATTCACTATAAGTAACACTTATAGATGTGTTAGAATTAGCTTTAACTTCAGTAACTGTAGGAGCGACAGTATCTACAACAACAGTACCAGAGATTGTTTGCTCTGCGACTTTGTTACCCCATAGATCCTGAATCTGGTTATCTTTATCATTTGTATAATCAAGGTAGATATTAAATGGTCCCTGAGGTAGTGGATTTGCAAAAGTTAATGTTAATTCTTTGCCTACAATACCTTTTGTCGCTTTATATGCATCGATACCTTTGTAAGTGTGATAGAATTCAACATTCGCATCAGTACCATTAACTACATTTTCGCTAAATGTTAGTACTACTTTATTTGGAGTAGCTGATTTAACAGATACAGTAGGAGCTGTAACATCTGCAGCATAAGAAAATGCTTTAGTTACCTTATCTACTTTGAAAGTAGCATAATCTGTTCCACCACTAACTGTTAAATTATGAGTGCCTTCAGTTGGTTGAGCACCAAGGCTTATTGTAACTGTATCTGATCCCTTTGTGAAAGTAGTTCCAACAATAGCTAAAACACCATCATTAACAGAGAAAGAAGGTTGGCTGCTTAATGGCTCAGAGAACTTAACCTCTAAAGTTTTAGGTCCAACTACACTAATATTTGAAACTTCTGGAGCATTTACATCAATGAATCTTACAGACTCTGTTGTTTTACCAACAAGTTGACCACTTGAAGATTTTACTCCTTCAATTGTAAGACCAGCGATTTGTTGTTGGGCGGCATTAGTATCTTGATCATTTACAGTTAATGTTACAACATTACCTACTGCAACAGCATCAGTAACTGAAAGACCACTACCAGATGCAAAAGAATAATTGTTTGTATCTTCAGCTGTAGTTACATCTAAATTGGTATTAAATGTAACTGTTACTTCTTTAAGATTATTAGCACTCACACTTGTAACTGCTGGTGCTGTAGTTGCTTGCATTGCTCTGTACAAGAATGTAGCAAATTGATCGCGCGGAACAAATTCTTGCGGACGGAAATCATCAAGTTCTGTTGTAATTCCGTATTGAGCAAGAATCTTCACGTTAGCTTTGTGAGAAGCTTCTACGTTAGTTAAATTAATCCCAACATCTTCCCCAGTATCAACTAGATCAAATGCACGAACTAATACTGTTGCCATTTGCTCACGGCTTAAATCTACATCATCGTTAAAGTTGTCATTTCCATCACCTAGGAAAATACCAGCTCCATATGTAGCAGCAATTTGGTCCGCAAAATAATGGCTTCCATCAACGTCATTGAAGTTTTCAAGTACTGCAGCAACGTCAGTTGGAATTTCTAGATCTAAAGCTCTTGTTAATAATGCAGCTGCTTGAGAACGAGATAAAATCTGAGTAGGCTTGTAAACCTTTACCCCGTCTTCAGTGTAACCATTGATTATTCCTTGTGCAGCTAGAGCGTTAATAGCTTCTGCGTGTACAGAATCTGCATTTACATCAGTAAATAGTTGAGTCTCTGCAGATACCGCCAATGGCGCTACTGCCGCTAAAGCTGTTGTTGCAGCAAGAGTTGATGCTGCGAACTTGCGTGTGTTCTTTGACATAACTTAAAATCCTCCCTTAGTTATAATACTAGATAATTTTATTAAACTATTTCCTTTACTCACTAAATATTGTAAATATAGGAAGATAGTAATTCCCTAGTAATCTATTGGCTTCATATCATAGTATAGTTAATTAGTGCAATATTTGTCAACAAAATCTAAGAAGTTTTTAGTAGATTACCAAAGTTAACAAGTTGTTGTATTGTTTACTAGATGCACCAATATATTTCTAGGATGTCCTTATTTTACTAATTAAACTAGTAGAATACAAGATTATTTCGACAATTTCACTTAAGTAAAATTTACCAAAAAAATTAGTAAAATGTAGATATAATCCCTCAATAAGTATATTACAAATACTCTATGATATGAACCCCTTTTACCAAAAAATTATAAATACTTTTCTCCATTTTTAATGATCACAAGGATCCCGTACCTTTTTCTCCGGCAATAATCATTAGAAAACGCCTTCATCAAAACTAAGAAAATAAACGGGTTTGTCCCCTATTTCCTTGCTCTTAAAACTTTTAATAAAAACATCGGTAAAGCGAGCTGCCTCTTCCATCTCCATGGTTCAGCAAGTAAGCGATAGAGCCACTCTAATCCAAATCTACGAAATAAAGCTGGAGCTCGTTTAATATTTCCAGCAAATACGTCAAATGATCCTCCGACTCCCTGGAAGATAGACACATTTAATTTACTTTTGTTCGCACGAATCCATTCCTCTTGTTTCGGGCTTCCCAATGCCACAAAGAGGATATCTGCATTTGCTTGATTGATTTCTTCTAGGAGGATGTCTTGCTCTTGTATGTATCCGTCTAGCACCCCAACAATTTGAATGTCAGGGTATCGACGGGAAATCTCATGACTTGCTTGATCAGCTACTCCTGGTTTTCCACCATAAAGGAAAACCTTGGCGCCCTTATGTGCAGCTTCTTCTAGTAATACGGTCATCAAATCAATTCCAGTAATTCGATTGGAAATGGATCCTCCTTGAAGCTTGGAGGCAATTAACACACCAACACCATCAGGAATTTGATAATCTGCTGTATTAATCAGTTCCTTTAGCTGTTCATCCTCTTGAGCTTTAATAATCTTTTCTGGATTCACAGCCACAATAAAGGATTGTTTTTTTTCTTCTATGTTATGAAATAATTGTTTCTTTAAGCTATCATAGGTTTCATTGGAGACTTTCACTCCAAGTATTTCTTCCTGTTTACCCATAGACTCACCTGTTTTTTGCATCGCCAAGACGGTTATAAACAAAACCGGCATTACGCCATGCGTCTTCGTCGATGCAGTTTTTCGTGTCGTATACGATGGCTGTATTCATTAGCACAGCCACTTCCTCTGGGACATATGTCTTAAAGATATTATGATCCGTTAAAATAACGACCATATCTGCCCCTCTTACCGTATCTTCTAAAGAAAACTCCTGATGTGGCACTCGAATATCCTTTATATAAGGATCGTAGACACGATAATCGATATTAGTCTTGTTGAGATGCTCCATAATTGTTAAGGAAGGACTCTCTCTCATATCATCTACATTTCCTTTAAAGGATAAACCTAGCAACGCAACTTTTGGTTGGACAACTTGATTTTCCTTTAAAATCTCTTGAATACGTTGGACCGTATAAGCAGGCATATCATCATTGGTTGTACGTGCCAAGTGAATCATTTTTGCCAACTCTGGTTGAAGCTCAACGATAAACCATGGGTCAACTGCAATACAGTGGCCTCCCACTCCAGGGCCAGGCTGATGAATATTGACACGTGGGTGGAAGTTTGCAAGCTTGATGGCTTCCCACACGTTGACACCGATTTGGTCACTAATTTTGGCCAGCTCATTGGCATAGGCAATATTAATGTCGCGGTACGTATTTTCAATAACTTTTACAAGTTCTGCTGTAGTGGCATCTGTAAGATGGAATTCCCCTTTAACAAACGTTTGATATAACTTCTTCGTGCGTTCGCTAGACTCTTGGTTAATTCCGCCCACGATACGATCGTTTTGTTCCAATTCTTGAAAGATCTTTCCTGGAATCACTCGTTCAGGAGAGTGAGAGATATATAAGTCATTCTCTACATCTAGACCAGATTCAGCTAAAACAGGCATCATCACGTCCTCAACTGTACGAGGAGGAACGGTTGATTCTAGAATCACTAGGTCCCCTTTTTTCACATAAGGAACAACGGCTTGAGTTCCCGCGCGAACATAATCGAGATTTGCTGTTTTCTCCTCTGTAATCGGAGATGGGACAGCAATAATATAGACATCGGACTCTACAGGCTTCGTTGAAACTGTAAGATGTCCTGAATCGATTACTTCATTAAGTGCCTCCTGTAACCCCGGCTCTTCTATATGCAATTCTTTATTTGCAAGTTTCTTTACAACAGACTCATTTACATCTACACCATGAACCTGATGTCCGCTTTTCGCAAACATAATCGATGTTGGCAGTCCAATATAGCCAAGACCAATAATACAAATTTTCTCCATGCACTTTAACTTCCTTTCTTTCTATCGACAGACCAGGTACATGATTTTAGCATATACCATTTAGACGAATTTCTTACTTAAAAGGATTCACTTTTTTTGGATATTTTTCTTATTCTTACATATTTAATATCGTACAAAACGTATAGAACGCAGGACCAAGGTTCTGGGCCTTGGTCCTGCGATCCCTCATTCTTTACTTTATTTTTGCTCTTTGAGTATCGATCCAATTCAAAATTGGGCGATATTCCTTACTAATCAATCCTGTGACTTCCACGATGAGCTCAATCATGATCAATAAGGTAATAAGCATCAACGTTGCACCCCACATCGTTGCTCTTGTAAATACGATAGCTGCGATGCTGAATAAAGCACTAAGAGCGTATATCACAATAACCGCTTGTCTGTGAGAATATCCAAGGTTAATTAGGCAATGATGCAAGTGAAATTTATCAGGTGCAGAAAGTGGTTTTTTCTGAATAATTCTCCGGATGATTGCAAATAGTGTATCTAGAATTGGTACTCCAAGAATGATAATAGGAACGAGCAGAGAGAAGAACGTTACATTCTTAAAGAGTCCCATTATTGCTAGAACACTAATTATATAGCCTAGGAATAAGGCACCCGTATCCCCCATAAAGAGTTTGGCAGGATAGAAATTATATCGAAGAAACCCTAAGGTACTTCCTAACACGATTAAACCAACCATGGCTACAAATGTATTTCCCATGGAAATTGCCATAGCGGAGATTGTAAATAAAGCTATAGCGGATACACCTGCAGCGAGCCCATCAAGTCCATCAATTAGATTAATAGCATTGGTAATTCCAACAATCCACAGCAAAGTAATAGGAATGGCTAAGTATCCAAAATCAATTCGGCCCACAAGAGGCATAGTGATGAATTCAATTTGTATACCACCCATTATAGTCACTGATGCTGCTGCAATTTGACCCACTAATTTCATTTTAGCCGATAGCTGAAACATATCATCAAGAACACCTGTAATGATGATGATGGTTGCACCAGCCAGTAATGGCCAATAGGCAAACCCGTCAGGATTGAAAACAAGATATCCTAGTAAAAAGCTTAAATAGATTGCTAAGCCACCTAAACGGGGCATTATTTGTGTGTGTACTTTTCTTGCATTCGGTTGATCAACAGCACCAATTTTTATCGCTAATTTCTTCACAAATGGTGTTATGATCAAAGCCGCCACTAGGCAAACTAAAACAGCCCATATATAGATCATCATTTCATAATCCCCCACAACTCTACCTAAATAGATTGTTTATTAGTTATTTGTCAGTTTCTTAATTAGTTTACAATGAATAGACGATGATCACGTCTTAAAAGTTTCAAAGATTCAAAAACTAGTTTTACCTTTTTTTTGCTATTTAAACACGTTCCCCCATTATAAAGCACATTATAGGCAAATTCAATGGTATATTTTGAAGGGTAATCGACAAATCATCCCTTTATTTTATAGTGATTTTTAGAGCCTCTCAGTTGGAATTCTAGTTAGAATCGAGCATAGTTTTGCCCGTGTATTCCGAAAATCGTTCGACAATTCACTAGAATGAATCGACATCGCCTGGTGTTACCCACCAATTGCTCGCTTCCTTCCACTCTCCATTTGCCGCTTCAAGGTCATGAACAATAAACGGCATTGGTTTATCTTTTTCCAAGAAGCCATAGGCAGTTAATAATTCTGTAGCTACCGCTGGCGGGAAAGCCCATGTTTGAATGAGATCCATATCCCTCAGTTCTTGAAGTGCCGCCTTTAGTAAATTCTCCCAGCTTATTCCGCCGTCAGCTGCTAACCAATCAATGATGAAGCCAGTCTTTACGTCTCCACCCATCATTTTTGTAGTCGACTTTTTTACCACGACATAGCCAAGTAGCTCTGATCTTTCTTCAAGAGCCAGAATGGTGTATTTTTCCGTAGGGTGGTTTAAAAAGCGCCAATTTAAATAGGCAGAAGTTCGCTTCAGTAAAAAAGGTTTTATCGAATTAGCTTTTTTGGCCAATTGATCAAACCGTTCGTCACATTTCTTTGTATTGATCACTTTTACATCATTTGGTAGGTTTTTCGTTTTTCGTTGTCCTTTGCTATAAAGATTTCCAAGGCCCTTTAATGGTTTTAAAAATGGAAATCGAGCAGTTGCAATATTACCTGGGCGCAATATTTTCATATAACGAGAGACGTCTGCAACGTGAACGCCGTTCGTATAACGAAGCAGTAATTCCTTCGCTTTCGGCGCTGGGAATCCATATAAGTACGAGATTCCTTCTTCTTTTGCAAGTTCTACCATCGCTTCATTTAACTTCTTGTAAATCCCTTTGCCGCGTGCTTCTGGGTCTACCATTGTGTCGACTCTTAATGCAATAGGCTTAACCTCGCCATTCACATAGCCTTCCGAAATCCACAATCCAAGATGACCAAGAATGTTCCCCTTCTCCTCATATAATAAGATCCAAGGGTTCATTTTTTGGGGGTTGTTTAAAAATTTCCATGTCCACAGCTCCGCAGACCTGTCCTTTTTAAACACTTTTTTGAAAAGCTCTTGGATTTGTTGTTCGTCGCCTGATTGATATTTCCGAATCGTCACGCTTCTTCCACCTCTATGTATGAGCCATTCGGTTGGTCGAGGCTCTTTATAATACACTTGGCTCCACACCAAGTTTTTTTCATGGATTTCTGAGATTATTTTTTTAAGGACGTTTCAAACATTTGCTTTTTAAGAGCTAAGTTTTGATAGATTGCCCAAAGCAATGTGTCTGTTCTGTTGACCTGTTTAAATAACTTTGGATAGCGGCCATTGTGCTTTTCCAATTTTTCATGATGATAAATCAATTCATCTACTGACAACTCAAGAAAGCCTTCTACTGCTGTGACATTTTCTTGAACCATATTGGATTTCACTTTATTTAAGAAAATAAATCCATCAAAGGCGATGGCTTGTGATTCGAACTGTTCGATGGCCTGTTCTTTTTGTTCGATGGTGCTGCTAATATCGATCACACAATTCATGTATTGCGGAGGAATTGCACAATTAATTTCATAGAGTCTAATGATGTAATTGTTTGGACTAAGTTGCTTTAGCGTATCCGAAAGTAATTTTGCCGTGTTTGTATGGTCCGGATGGGCATCTACAAACAGGGTGCTATAAATCATATCTGGGTTTATTTCTTCAATAAGAGCTTTCAAGCGTACCTGTGCTTCAGGTGTACTCTCCACATTCCCATCTGGAAGGCCCATATAATGGATGTCCTTCAACCCAAGGATGTTTTTTACTTGATTGACTTCATGGATGCGTGCTTTCACAAGCTCTTCCTTGCTCAGGTCACTTACACTGTTAGAGCCATCCGTAATGAAAACGCAATAGACCTCCGCTCCTTCATTGACGTGACGCCTAATCGTCCCACCAGGACCGATCGTCTCGTCATCCATATGCGGTGCCAATACAAGAACACGTTTCGCTCCCTTGTTATCGGAAAGAGTCTTCAAATCCCGATAATGCTTCGTGAGGACGAATTTTGTGAGCGGTATATTGATTGGTCTCATTAATTTTATAAAGGTTTCCTTTATGCTCATAAAGATGACTCCTTTTTCACCGCTTTTTTTCCTCGAAATTTACTTAGTAGGATGGTAAAGGATTCGACCTTTACTAGATAGGATGCCCCGATAAAGATGGCCGCACCCACGATTCCTACGATAATAATCTGTATAAGATTTCCCAAGTCCTGTATGAATGGTTTTAACGGAAGAACCGCTGCACTCATGATTATCACAGACAGAGTGATTTTTGTGAATTCCTTGGCCAGATATTTCAGGTTTAAGCCCCCAACAAGTTTTAAGAAGATTAAGAAAGTAGCGCCCACATAGAATAAAGCATTTAACGAAGCTGCAAGTGGAATTCCTAGATAATCAAAATATTTTGTAAGGATCCAGTTTAGAACAAAAGTTAGCAGAATAGATGCACTGCTTATCATTAGGATCAAGTGGCCTTTTTTCAAGGAATAAAAGCCCTTGTTAATCACGTTGTTTAAACTAAAAAAGATTACGGATCCGAAGTAGTAATAGGCTACCATAGTTGTTGCGATCGTTGCTTCTTCCGTAAATGCCCCCCGTTGGTACAACAGCTCAATGATGTTCGGCATGAGGAGATACATTCCAACAACAGATGGAAGCAGGATAAAAAACATGATAGTAAGTCCTTGTTCAATTCCTCGTTTGAACAACTTGTTGTCGTCTGTAGAGATAGCTTTTGAAAGGATCGGGAAAATAATTGTTGCGATTGTCACCCCAAATATCCCCTGCGGCATATGGACGAGATTTTTTGCATAGTTAATATAAGTTACGGCACCTTCGCCAAATCGATTCGCGAAGATGGACCCGATCATGAGGTTCACTTGCCCAACGGCCACCGTAATACCAACTGGGATAAAGACCCAGTAAAATTGCTTAACTTCAAACCAATCCATTTTTACTCTTAGCTTAAGCATTTTTCTTGGTACTACAAGCACTAATTTAAAAAGAAGGGAAATGATTGTACCTACGAGATAACCGATGGCTAAGGAGTAAGCCCCGATTTCGCGAGCGAATAAGAAGGCACTCACGATGGAGGTCATTATGACGATGATTTGGCTTACCATCGATAAGGAAAATTTATTTTCAGCGTCAAATAACGCTTCTAATACAGAGTTCATTCCCGCAAATAGAACAGCAGAAAACAGAATCATGGTTACTAGGATAGCGATTTCTGTAGCTTCAGCATTCATTTCAGGATAGAAAAACGGGATGTATTGTGGTGCAAAAACTATCCCAATCACGGAAACAACTATACTAACAACTATCGTTCCCTTAAACACCTGTGTCAGGTGTTGATATCCCTTGCTTTGTTGAAGGGCATCTATATAACTTGGCACAAAGGCATTCTTCATGCCTGTTGTCATAAACAAAATAAACATATTCGGGATGATGAATGCTGCAATGTAGGCATCCGCCACATAGCTATCCCCGAAATAATAGGCGATGACCATATCCCGGATCAAACCTGATACTTTTAATAAAAAGGATGCCCCGATGAAGAGGACACTTGCTAAACCTAGTTTTGATTTCAAACTAACGACCTCTTTCATTTTATGGAAGGACGGGCGGTTAATTTAATATTATGAAATGCAACTTTAGTATAATTTTATTTATTAGGATATTTTTATACACATGAATCTTTTGTCGCACCGTCGATTTTTCTAGATATCAAATACGATTTTATCACAATTTAGTTCATTTCTAAATGTTTTTAAAACAGTACCTAAAAATATTTTATTTGAGGTGAATGAAGTCGCTTTGAATAAGGGCCTATTTCTCTTCCATATGGTCTTTTACCGTTGTGCGAATTTTTGTAAGTTGTTCTTCTGGAACAATCCAGTACCATATGCTGTTCATGATGCTTGAATGTCCTTCTATTTGGAGGGATTTTTGGTTATTCTGGACTCCAAGGTAATTGATAAATAGATCTTGCATATTATTCATTTCCATATTCGTTTTGACATTATCACCAACAATGCCGAGTAGTTCGGTGATGTTGGTGAATGAGGAAAAGGAAGCTGCTTCTTTGATGGCTGCTTCAACCACCTGGCGCTGACGATCATTTCGACCAAAGTCACCGCGTGGGTCCTCTTTACGCATACGTGAATAGGCTAAAGCTTGAGTTCCATTCAGCTCGATCTCTCCTTTTTCAAAAGTGAAATTATCGTAGGAAAACTTAAATGGGTTATTAACAGTCACACCGCCAAGTGCGTCTACTCCATCCTTAAAACCTTCCATATTCACTTTTGCATAGAAATGAATGGGTACATCAAGAAATTCCTCGACCGTTTCTACAGCAAGCTGTGTGCCGCCGAATGCGTAAGCGTGATTGATTTTGTCTTTATTAAGACGACCAGGAATAGTGACATACGTATCCCGCGGAATGCTAAACATAAGCATTGAGTCGGTGTTCGGATTGAGTGATATGAAAATCATCGTGTCCGAACGCCCCCCATCATTGGATCTTTCGTCAACTCCAAGCAGGAGAACATTAATGGTTTCTTTTTCTTTCAGGGCTTTGTCTATTTTTTGCTTTTGCTCAGGATTGCTGTCCCGAGCTAAGGGCTCATTCATCGTTTCAACGGCGTTTTCTGCGGTGTTATATATATGAACTCCAAGAGTTATAAGCAAAATAAGGATTCCGCCCACCCAATATGGCCAGCGTCTTTTGTGTTTCTCTTTTCTTTTTTCTGATCGTGTACTCAAATCTTCATCTTCTTTCAAGTAATTTTCCCTAGATTATTATAACAGAGTTGTGGACATATGATTCTTGAAATCACTCTTTATTTGACGAATGTTTGGCAATAACTGTTTCACTTTTTTGATAGGAATTTTTGGTAAGTGTTTGAAGGGGTAATTTTTAAAATAGGTGGTGAAAAAAGAAGGGGGTTGTAGTAGAATAATCCTAGTGATAGGAAAACTGCATAGGGCAAACTTGCTGAAAAGGAAGGACGCAAAGCTATGGACCTAAGGTGTACTGCTTTTATTGTGGTGCGTTATGGTTGCCAGGCCGCTTAAAATCATTGGAAGGGTCCCCCTATGTTTTAGGCGGGATCATTTTTGTTTTTTGCTATGGGCTCGGGATTTTGGGGATGGATTTTGGGACGCGGCTGGCTTCCATGGACGGATTCTTGCTTTTATGACATGGATGGTTGGGCTTATCTTGGGTTCTTGTTATTGTTATTGTGGTATGGATGGTCGGGCTTTTTATGAGTTTTTGTTATTGTGACATGATGGTTGGGCTTTCGGACGAGCTCTTGTACTATGATTTTTTCTAATGATTATGGTGAAGGAAGATGTTTGGATGAATATGATTGATTTGTTTAACACGGAATTATATACAGAAAGATCTTTAAAATATACAGATTTATTGGAGATCATTTTGAAACGGTTGACTCGGCTGGGAGATTACGTTAACGGCGATGCTTCTTTCGATACGAAGGTTGTTCACGATCATTACCTTACAATTCTCCCCTTTTTATTACATATTGGAAAAAAGGGAAATATCACACCGTGGTTTGTGAAATCAGAAATGCAGGCATTCTCATTTGATCAACATGTCGATACCTTGATTCAAGAGCTTGCGAGTGAGCTCTCGATGTTCACTCGGTCTCGCAAGAAAGAAGATACCTATAAAAGAATCATCCACTTGTATTTGGATATTGGTCTCTTACTTGGCTTAACACCTAAAAGAATTCAGAGCATGTACGAATCGAACTCTAAGTATAAGGCTAACTTTAAACGAGAGCTTTATAACCAGAGACTGGCGAAGTTGTTGGGAAATGGGTTGTGATGTAGTGTGGTTTGAGGGGAGTGGCTGCCCTTTGATGGGCGTGTTTAGGGGGATAATTCCAGGGGGAAATTTGGAAGTTTTGTTCGACGTTCTAGACTCTTACTTAATCATTTCTAGTAGAACATGTATTACACGCGAAATTTTTGAATTTCCTAGCAAGATGGAAATTTTTTTTAGTGAGTTCAACTTTCTTCTCAAGTTTCCTTCTTTTAAAATTGAAAAAGGATGGTTTCACGGGTTTTCTGCTCTTGTGGTGTGACTAGATGCTTAATCAAACGATTGATTAATGGCGTGGTGGCCCTCCTTTCTTGGTATGATAAGATGAATTAATCTGTTTTAAAAAGAGAAGAACCCCATGTTTGGTGAATGGTTTGGCTGGGTATAATGGGAGCCATGCTGTATTGTACCTAGAGGAGCAAGGCCTCGACAGTCTTCAAAAGGGGCAGGAGTCGGCCTTGTTAGGGACGACTTTTTATGCTTGGAATTGGCATAAGAACAATCCGGAGGGTTAAAATTTAGGTTGGTATGTGGTTTGTCCAGTGATGGAATGTGCTGAGCATAGGGGTTTTGGGTTGAGAGGTTGCGCATACGGGCCTTGAGAGGTGCGCATAGACAGTTTGTTTTGCGCATAAAGATGTTTGGGTGAGCATAGGGATCGTTTCTTGCGCTAAGGTGCTGAAGAGCTGAGCATAAATGCTGGAATGTTGAGCATTGTGCCATGAAAGTTGAGCATAACCTTTATATTTTGAGCATTACAGCTAGGTGTTGAGCATAGGGGTGGGGACGTGAGCATTCACCTCTAAAACCTGAGCATAAAAATTCGAATTTTGAGCATAGACCCTACTTAATCCGCGCATAAAGGATTTAACTCGCGCGAAAGAAACAAAAGTTGAGCATTAAGATGGAATATTGAGCAAAGAATAAGCCCTATGCTGTTGACACGCGTAGGGCTGTTTGTTTTATAAAATTAAAAAGTCTTGTTAATGGAAACGTTCATTTTTAAACCCTTGGTAATCCTCATTTTTCACGCTGAGAACCGTCCCCACCAACACGCTATAATTGCAATTTCTTTTCAATGCTATTAATTCTCATGTCGTGTTGTCCTGTTTTGGAGCTCAAATAATTCACATCAATTTTAACGCTTTTGATTTCGTCAGAAACAACACTAAACACCTGCTCATGCCTATCTAGCTTTCCGTCCAAATGTTTATATCCGCTTCTAATTTCATGTGTAAGATTATCAACTTTTGTCTCGATGCGGTCTTGTCCTATTCTAAGTTCAACTACATCACTTTTTAATTCTTGTTGCCCCGTATTAAGATTTACTACCTCACTTTTTAATTCTTGTTGCCCCGTATTAAGATTTACTACCTCACTTTTTAATTCTTGTTGTCCCATATTAAGATTTGCTACATCGTTTTTTAATTCTTGTTGTCCCGTATTAAGATTTACTACATCGTTTTTTAATTCTTGTTGCCCTGTTTTAAAATTTGCTACATCGTTTTTTAATTCTTGTTGTCCTGTATTAAGATTTACTACATCGTTTTTTAATTCTTGTTGTCCAGTTTTAAAATTTGCTACATCATTTCGTAATTCTGCTACGTTATTTTGCAACCCCTGCTGTCCTGATCTAAGTACTTTTAATTCACCAAGAATTTGTTTCAGGGTCTCTTCCATTCGACTACCTCCATTTTCTTTCTTATAATATAACACATTAAATGAAGAGTATTTGACCTAGTCTTCTATATATATTTTACCACAAGAACAAATGTTCGTAAATTTTTATGTTCTTCCTCTTTCTGTTTTGGTCGTAACTTTAATTTCATGTGACAATCAAAAATCCTGCAGATTTCAAAAGTAAAATAACAACCTAATTTATTATATAATGAACACAAGACCCGTCCCTATATTCCTCATGCCGTTCGTTAAAGGTGGTGTTTTGAAGTGGAAAAATCTTCTGAGAAACAACTTGAATTTTTAACTAAAGAAAATAAAAGGCTTTTGGAAGAAAACCAGAGATTAAAAGATATATTGGCGAACATAATATCTCTCTTCCCAAGCATGAGCAAAAAACTACATCCAAGTCCGATAAAATTAAAAGTAGAATTCAATTGTTTCGAAGTTTATTTATTACTAGGACGGATGTATATGCAGTTCGTTGGGAATCAAAAAGTGGAAAATCAGGTTACAGCCCAGCATGCAAATTTGAGTGGGATCCAAACCTTTGAAAAAAACCAAATATTAAATGTAGTGAGTGTAAAAACAGAATTTTTTTACCATTAACAGATAAAGTAATTTATGATCATCTCATAGGAAAACAAACAATCGGTGTCTATCCATTAACCACAAGGGATACCTGTTCTTTTTTGGCAGTTGATTTTGATAAAAAAGATTGGATGCAAGATATTCAATCTTTTATTAAAACCTGCCAACGTTTAGATATTCATGCTGCAGTTGAGAGATCTCGTTCGGGTGATGGTGCGCATGTATGGATTTTTTTCGAAAAAGAACTATCTGCCTCCCTTGCAAGAAAATTAGGTTTTGTTTTACTATCAAAAACATTAGAAACACGTTATCAATTAGGTATGGAATCCTATGATCGTTTATTTCCAAATCAAGACACTTTACCTAGAGGGGGATTTGGAAACCTAATAGCACTTCCGCTACAACGGGTTCCAAGAGATAAGGGGAACAGTGTCTTTATAGATGAAAATTTTAATCCTTATCCTAACCAGTGGGAATTTTTATCTACAATTAAGAGATCGAATGAGAAACAAATCAATAAAATTGTTGCATCTTTCTTTAAGGATGAAAATATACGGGAGTCTTCTCCAGCATTCTCTGAACAACCCCTGCCATCTGAGATTAATATAATTAACAAGAATGGGATTCTTATCTCAAAAGAAGGACTACCCTCTTCCATAATCAGTAAGATCATAAAGGTTGGAACATTTAGTAATCCAGAATTCTACAAAGCTCAATCAAAGCGTTTATCCACCCACAACATTCCACGAATGATTAATTGTGTTGAGGAACAGGGAACACATTTGATCTTACCTAGAGGGTGCAAGGAAGAGCTTAATCAATTATTAGAAGATTTATCTATAACCCAAAAAGAGAAAGATGAACGTGTGGTAGGGTCTAATATTCCCCTGAACCTAAAGATTCAATTAAAACCAGAGCAAGAAAAAGCAGTTGAGGAATTATCCAGACATAACAACGGTGTTCTTTCAGCCGCAACGGGGTTTGGAAAAACAGTGGTAGCAGCTGGTCTAATGGAAAGAAGACAAATAAGTACATTGATTATCGTCCATAGGAAGCAGCTCATTCAACAATGGAAAGAACGATTAATAGCCTATTTTGACCTAGACCCATCAGAAATTGGAATCATTGGTGGAGGAAAGAACAAACCAAACGGAAAAATAGATATAGCGACTATCCAAAGTTTGAATCATGGTGGGAAAGTAAAGGAACTTAATAATTATGGGCAAATCATTGTCGATGAATGCCATCACATTTCAGCGTTTATTTTTGAAAAGGTCCTTAAGAGTTTTTATATTCATGGACTTACCGCTACTCCAATAAGAAAAGATGGTTTACATCCAATTATTTTCATGCAGTGTGGTCCAATCCGTCATAAAGTGGATGCAAAATCACAATCGAAAGTTAGGCCATTCGAACATGTATTAGAGCCAAAACACACATCTTTTAAAAGCAAATTATCTCCAGATGAAAAGAATATACAAAACCTTTATTCAGAATTAGTAAACGACACCAATAGAAATAATGTAATTTTTAATGACGTCTTGGACAATGGCCGGTCACCTTTAGTGTTAACAGAACGAATTGAGCATGTAAACATTCTCTACTCTATGTTTAAAGGATTTGCCAAGAATATCATTATTTTGACAGGTGGTATGAAAAAGAAAGAAGAAGAGGAGAAGTTAAAAAAGTTAAATGAAATCCCTGATCATGAAGAAAGACTTATTATAGCTACTGGTAAGTATATTGGAGAAGGCTTTGACAACTCCAAATTAGATACTCTCTTTTTAGTAATGCCAGTCTCTTGGAAAGGTGTTTTACAGCAATATGTGGGGAGACTTCATCGAATTAATGACAATAAAACGAAAGTAACTGTTGTTGATTACGTGGACCATAAAGAACCCATGTTTAAATCAATGTATGATAAACGAGTAATTGGATATAAAAATATGGGCTATCATACAAACGAATCAAATAAAGTGAGCGCTGAACAGATGAAGTTGTTTTAGTTTCATCAGAGAACTTGCTTTCGGTATGCCTTTTATGGCGATCATATATATTGGAATGTTGAGCATTGTGCCATGAAAGTTGAGCATAACCTTTATATTTTGAGCGTTACAGCTAGGTGTTGAGCATAGGGGTGGGGACGTGAGCATTCACCTCTAAAACCCGAGCATAAAAATTTGAATTTTGAGCATAGACCCTACTTAATCCGCGC
>JAWJLM010000016.1 GCA_040191315.1 Bacillaceae bacterium S4-13-56
ATTATCTCACTTATATTTAGGTTTACTAATAATAAAGGAAAAAATAAAGTATAGCATCTGCTAAACAAGTTATTAGAGGCTCTGGCTTATTGTGTTACAGGAAGCTTTAGTTGAAGTTCGGTCAGAAGAAATGATCAAACTTTTTTACAAAAAATGTGTGATGTTTCACAAACAAAGAACCCATTTTGATTAATCTTTTTTTCAAAATGGGTTCCTTTAAATTAACGTAAAATGTGGGTTTATGAGATATTTTTGTTCAAACTTTAATTCAAAGCTACAGCTCCTTAAAAGGGCAGGCTTTTTTCTTATGCTTTCCCCCAATAATTTCAATCATAAATCCCGGCAATTTACTCTATATATAAACTAAACAGGAAAATTGGGCGGGAGAGAATGAGATTGAAAATTGATTGTGTATTTTCAGGTGGTGGAATGAAAGCCCTAGCATTTATAGGTGCAATAGAAGTTCTAGAAGAAAAGAATTACGAATTTATTCGTACAGCAGGTACTTCAGCTGGCGCAATTACGGCAGCTTTAGTTTCTGCGGGATATAAAAGCAACCAACTCAAAAGTATATTAAAAGAGTTAGATGAAAAAACGATTCTAGATAAATCGTTAATTGATCGCCTCTTTCCGTTTCCAAGATGGTTAGCTTTTTATTTTCGAATGGGATTATATAAAGGAAATACATTAGAAGAATGGTTGGAATCACATCTTTCGGCAAAAGGAGTTCATACCTTTGAAGATTTACCCGACGGGACATTAAAAGTGGTGGCCTCAGATTTGACTTCAGGGGAAATAATAGTTATTCCAGATGATCTTCCGAAGTATGGAATTGATCCAGGTTCATTTTCTGTTGCTCGTGCTGTTCGAATGAGTGCTGGAATCCCATATTTTTTCATACCAGAAAAATTAATTGAACCTACAAAAGATAAGCATGTAATTGTTGATGGTGGACTTCTTAGTAGTTTTCCACTCTGGGTGTTTGAAAAAGAGGATCAGCGAAGGAAGCGTCCTATTGTTGGAATGAAGCTTAGTAAAACTCTCTATAAACCTATAGAGAAGAAAATTAACAATTCTTTTGATATGTTACAGGCGTTATTCTCTACAATGCTAAGCGCACATGACAATCTATATATTAATAAGTCCGATGCTAAAGACATAATCTTTATACCTGTACCCGAATACTCAATCACAGATTTTAACCTTTCTTCAGAGGATCGAAAACAACTCATACAAATTGGCAGGGATCATGCCGAGCTCTTCCTCAAAAACTGGAACAGTTAATTCATCCCGCATGAAAGGGAAGCCAACCATGAAGCAAGTTTCACCAACAAGGATGGAAAAATAATGTTTTATTTTCATGGGAATAATCCCTCACCTCTTAAGTGATACGAAAAGAGTAGGTGGGGATAAACTGCCCGTAAATGTCAGAATGGTTCAAGGGCCTTTGGGTCATACCCTTGGAGGCTAACAATTAGTGGGAGGCGGACATTGATTGAAGTTTTACTTTATAAAAACAAAAAGAAAAATCGAGCGCTTAATTTGTAGCTCGATTTTTCTTTTTGTTTTTAGCCCCATCTATAACGGTTAGATGGGAGTTCGTTCTTGCTTTTTTCTTATTTGGCTTGGATAGACCACCTTTCAGACTAGTAGTTTTCTGAATAGGTGAACTACTTGGTTTATATTTTTTCTTTGATTGTTTCACGGCTTGTTTATATCTTTGCATATCTTTTGAACCAGTTCTTCCAGATAGAAAAAAATGGTAAATAGCATAAAATACGACCATAATACCGATAATTACTAATAGACTCATGAAGAGTTGACCAGGTTCCTTAATTAATCTGTATAAAAAACCAAATACGGCAAAACCGATAATTAGATAGAATATGGTAGGAAATATATGCTTTCTCATTAAATATGCCTCCTTTTTTGTTTAAATCCAAAATTAAGTGAAAGTTATGGAAATAAAACCCTTATTTAATGTATGTTTACCAACTAATAGGGAGTAAAGAAATATGCATCTATTTTCATCATTCCCATTTTTAAACGGATTAATCCTTGATTGTGATGAGGAATATTTTTGTTACCGTGTGCGCCATTCATTCATTAATTAATTTACCTATAGTTTACTAAAAAAACAGACATTAAACTAGGAGAATGTTTGAAAGAAAGCATGGTTTTTTCTAATTCAGGTAATCCTACAAAGTGGAGGTGGAATCTTTGGAAAAAAAGCTAGAACAAAATAAACAAGAACCTAAAATGACATTATTTCAAAGAGTTATAATTACTGGTGTGTTTGGAGGGCTTTTTTGGGGGTTTATGGGGAGCGTTTTGTACTACTTTAATTTTTCAAATGTCTCTCCTGCAAGTTTTTTTCCTCGCTCTTTTATGAATCAATCTTGGACTGATCGCTGGTTAGGTGAATTGGTAGGAATCCTAACCTGCGGTGTGATTTCAATAGTAGTTGCTATTTTATATTATGCATTTCTAAAAAAGACTTTAGGAATAGGGATAGGAATCGCTTTTGGAGCTGCACTCTGGGGAATCATGTTTTGGATTGCCAATCCCATTTTCTCTGCCGTACCTCCTATTTCATCGATAAATCCAACAACTATAGTGGCAACTGTTTGTATTTATATTTTGTATGGAACATTCATTGGATATTCCATTTCTTTTGATTACGATGATACTCAAAGGGGGAATTAACTTACTAACAAAAACCTACATGTTATGGTAAACTTTATAAAGAAATTAATTAGACTGTAGGTGAGACTTTTGAAAAAAATATTGTGTTTAAATGGGCCGAATTTAAACCGCCTAGGGAAAAGAGAACCTGATGTATACGGCCATACAACGTTAGAGGATGTGCTTAACCAATTAAAAGAGGAGGCAAGTAAATCTAGTTGTGAGCTTGTTGGCTTTCAATCAAATTCAGAGGCGGAATTAATCGATGCCATTCACAAAAGCGAGGATATTTATTCAGGTGTTATTTTTAATCCTGGAGCATTTACTCATACAAGCTACGCACTAAGGGATGCCATAGCATCTGTAAAAACTCCAGTTATTGAGGTCCATATTTCAAATGTCCACCAAAGGGAAGAGTTCCGCCACCATTCTGTCCTTGCTGCTGTTTGTGTGGGGCAGATTGTGGGTTTCGGAACTTTAGGATATAAGTTGGCATTGATTGCTTTATTAGAAGAAGGGAAAGGTGAGGGACATGGAAAAGCTTAACAAAGTAAGACAAGCTCTAAAAGATAACGATATAGAAGCTATCATGATTACAAGTGATAAAAACCGCAGGTACATAACTGGATTTACAGGAACAGCCGGAGTAGTACTCATCACTTCAGAGCAAGCATTATTACTTACAGATTTTCGTTACACTGAACAAGCTACTAGTCAAGCAAAAGATTTTACTGTTATTGAACATAAAGGACCAATTATGAAAGAAGTCTCGGACCAACTTACCCAATTAGATGTTCAAAGAGTTGGATTTGAAAAAGATCATATGACTTATTCTCAATATGAGATTTATAATAGAGAAATTAAGGCTGAATTAGTGCCAGTAAGTGGAGTCATTGAAAAATTACGCTTGATTAAGACTAAAGATGAGATTACTATATTAAAGGATGCTGCTCGTATAGCAGACCAAGCATTTGAACATATCCTATCTTATATTAAACCAGGAATTCCTGAAATAGATATTTCCAATGAACTAGAGTTCTTTATGAGAAAAAAAGGTGCGACATCTTCGTCCTTTGATATCATAGTAGCTTCTGGCTATCGTTCGGCTCTTCCTCATGGAGTTGCTTCTGAAAAGAGGATCCAAAGTGGGGAATTAGTGACACTAGATTTTGGTGCCTTGTATAAAGGGTACTGTTCTGATATCACCCGAACAGTGGCAGTTGGAGAAATCGATTCAAAGTTAAAGGAAATTTATGACACGGTTCTGGAAGCACAACTTCGTGGTATGGCAGGGCTTAAGGCTGGTATTTCTGGTGTTGAAGCTGATGCTCTTACACGTGACTATATTAAAGAAAAAGGGTATGGAGAATATTTTGGTCACTCCACAGGGCATGGAATTGGGCTTGATGTTCATGAGGGACCAGGGCTATCTTTCCGATCCGAGGAAGTTCTTCAGCCGGGAATGGTTGTTACAGTCGAGCCTGGGATATACATCGCCAACGTAGGTGGATGTCGAATTGAAGATGATACCTTGATTACGGAAGGTGGAAATGAACGTTTAACCCACTCACCGAAAGAATTAATTACACTTTAATAGAGCCGGTTAGGAGGAGAAAGAATGATTTCAGTAAATGATTTTAGAACAGGGTTAACCATCGAAGTGGATGGTGGTATTTGGCAAGTTATTGAATTTCAGCATGTAAAACCTGGGAAGGGAGCAGCTTTTGTTCGTTCAAAGCTAAGAAACCTTCGTAATGGCGGAATTCAAGAGAAGACATTTCGTGCAGGTGAAAAGGTGAGTAAAGCACATATTGAAAATCGTAAAATGCAATACTTATATGCTTCAGGTGATGCTCATACGTTTATGGACAATGAATCATTTGAACAATTAGAATTACAAACATCTCAAATCGAGTATGAATTAAAATTTTTAAAAGAAAATATGGAAGTCAATATCATGACCTATCAGGGAGAAACCTTGGGGGTAGAACTTCCAAACACCGTTGAACTCAAAGTAACAGAAACAGAGCCAGGCATTAAGGGAGATACAGCGTCTGGAGGAACAAAGCCAGCAACTGTTGAAACAGGATTAGTTGTTCAAGTTCCGTTTTTTGTGAATGAAGAAGATACACTTATTATTAATACAAGTGATGGAAAGTACGTATCACGCGGTTAATCAAATTAAAATTTTAAAACTTGGCATTCGAAAAACTTTGCGGTGAATGCCATAGTTACACTTGTACAGATAGGAAAGTTTTATACTTTCCTATCTGTCTAGTAAAAGCCAATTAGGAGATAGAATCCTAATTGGCTTTTTTATTTGGACAGGGTTCATATTTAATTAGAATCATTCATATATTCATCATATAGAAAGTCCTAATGAAGGAGTATGTCTTATGGATGTAATATTGCGTTTACTACCACCTGAATTAAAACGTAAGGTTACGCAAGCTCTAGATAAAAGATGGGAACATTTGCAAGAAATAAGAATTAGGATCAATCGTCCTTTGGAATTTGTTTTTGATCATGATAACGAAATACGAAGTAATCTCATTGCTAGCGAAAGCGATGGCAAGTTTTTACTCAATCAGTTAAGTGAGTTTTCTTTGTATCGCTTGGAAGAAGAGTTAAAGCAAGGGTACATTACAATTGAAGGCGGACATCGTGTTGGACTAGCTGGGAAGGTAAACGTAGAGGCTGGTAAGGTAAAAGCCATTCGTAATGTTTCTGGATTTAATATTAGGATTGCAAAAGAGAAAATAGGCTGCGCTGACTCTTTATTCACAAGCCTATTTCCCGAAAAGATAAAAAGCACCTTATTAATTGGGGAACCAAAGTCTGGAAAAACAACCCTTCTTAGAGATTTATCAAGGATTATAGGTTCTGGAACAAAACACCTTCCTTCTTATCGAGTTGGAATTGTAGATGAACGCTCAGAAATTGCTGGTTCTGTCAATGGAGTCCCTCAGCATCAGGTTGGAGTAAGAACGGATGTGATGGATGCTTGTCCAAAGGCAGAAGGAATGATGATGATGATTCGATCTATGTCACCCGAGGTGCTTATAGTAGATGAAATTGGCAGTCATCAAGATGTAGAGGCAATTGAGGAAGCTATGCATGCAGGAATTACCTTGATTTGTTCCATTCATGGAAGTTCCATTGAACAGATTCAACATCGTCCATCCATTCGTAGATTAATTGAACGAAAAGCTTTTCAAAGGTACGTCATGCTTCCTGGGTTTCCTCCAAATAGGAGCCCTATTCATATTTATAATCAAGATTCCACAATCATTCGGTCAGTAAAGGAGGGAAATCCATATGCAATGGATCGGAGCCGCCATCCTTCTATTCGCTACAACTTGGATAGGCTTTGAATTTGCTCGACAGTTCCAATCCAGACCACGACAAATCAGGGAGCTTAAAAATGCCCTACAAATGCTTGAGGCAGAGATAGTATATGCCCAATCCCCAATTGCCGATGCGTTTATTCATATTTCAAAACAAATTCCTGCGCCGATTAATGTACTATTTATTGCTTTGAGTCAACGTTTAAGAACGGAAGCAAGATCACTTCCTGACATATGGATCCAAACTATTGAAGAGTATTGGCCAATGTTTGCCTTAAACAAAAACGAAAAGGAGATTTTACTCCAATTCGGGCAAACTTTAGGACAGTTGGACGTCAGTCAACAGCAAAAGCACATTCAACTTGCTTTAATTCACCTTAATAGGGAACTTGAGGAGGCACAGGAAGAAAAGAAAAAATATTCGAATATGTCGAAAAGTTTAGGAGTGTTATCCGGCTTATTATTAATCATTTTACTTTTATAACAAAAGGGGGCTTCAGGATCGTGCTCGGTGACGTATATCTCTTATTTCAAATAGCTGGAATTGGAATTATTGTAGCGATGATCCATACCATTTTAAAACAATTAGGGAAAGAAGAAATTGCCAATTTTGCAACTTTGGTTGCTTTTATTATCGTGTTGCTTATTGTTTTGAATGGTTTGAGTGATCTGTTTCAAGAAATTAAATCGGTATTCTTATTCCAAAGCTGATATGTAGGAGGAATCATGGAATGGGAATTATTGAGATTATATCTTTCGCTCTGATAGCAACCGTTCTCTATATTATTGTGAAGGATCAAAAACCATCGATTGCTTTTTTTATCATCCTATTAGCAGGTGTACTCATTTTTCTTAGTTTACTAGAGTATATAACTGATATCTTTTCCCTTTTAGACTATTTGGCCCAAAAAGCCAACATTGATGGTGTGTACCTAGAAACGATACTTAAAATTATTGGAATTGCATATATTGCTGAATTTGCAGCGCAAATTGTGAGAGATGCTGGTCTTGGGTCCGTAGCAGGAAAAATAGAATTAGCAGGCAAAATTTTTATACTTACGCTTGCGGTTCCCATTTTAACTGCAGTCATTGAGACTATTTTAGGGATGATGCCGGTATGATTCAAAAGAGGAGGACTTACGTTGGGTGTTCGAATGCCTTATGCAGCAATAATCTTTTTAAGCCTTATACTCTCCTTCCCAACACAGGCTGCTGCGAATCCCAACTACGATGAAGGGGAAACGGAAATTAATCCTATCAATCAAATATCACTAGATGAAATCGAAGGATACTGGAATCAGGTGGTCAATGAATATGGAGGATTTTTACCAGAAATTCAAAAAGGTAGTCTCGTTGAATTTATAGAAAATAAAGACTCTATCTCTTTCAAAGATTGGATAACTGGTCTATTTACTTTTTTATTTTTTGAGTTTGTCGCCAACGGTAAACTGTTGGGTACTTTAATTTTACTTACTTTATTTAGTGTTGTTTTACAATCTCTCCAAAATGCATTTGAAAAACAAGCTGTAAGTAAAATCGCTTATGCTGTAGTCTACCTTGTTTTAATTATCATCGCTTTAAATAGCTTCCAGTTGGCTATTTCTTATACCAAAGATGCCATAGATACAATGAGTGGGTTTATGGTTGCTCTTCTTCCTTTAATCTTGGGATTAATGGCATCCTTTGGCAGCCTAGCTGGGGTATCCTTTTTCCATCCAATTATTATATTTTTAATTCATACAAGTGGAATTTTGATCTCATCTATTGTTCTACCTTTGCTTTTTATGTCAGCTTTGCTCTCGATTGTAAGCACATTAAACAAAGAATATAAAGTAACGCAATTAGCGGGTCTTTTTCGTAATGGGGCATTGGCCATTCTTGGAGCATTTTTCACTGTTTTTTTAGCTGTAATATCTGTCCAGGGGGCTGCATCTAGTGTTCAAGACGGTATTGCAGTTAAAACAGCAAAGTTTGTAACAGGGAATTTTATTCCGGTGATTGGACGTATGTTTACAGATGCAACAGATACCGTTTTAAGTGCATCTCTTCTTCTTAAAAATTCTGTGGGGATCGTTGGGGTCATTATTATTCTCGGACTTGCCTTATTCCCTGCATTTAAAGTATTTGTCATAAGCTTAATATATAAAGTCGCAGCTGCTGTCCTACAACCAATCGGTGGCGGGATTATCATTGATTGTTTACAAATTATAAGCAAACATATTCTATTAATTTTTGCTGCTCTATTAGTAGTTACGCTTATGTTTTTTCTATCCATCGTGATTGTCGTTGCATCTAGTAATATTACGATGATGATTCGTTAAAGGAGGATCTATATGGATTTCATCATCGAATGGGTTACTCAGATCATAATATTTTTGCTTATTGCTATGGTTGTTGATCTGTTATTACCCTCATCTTCATTTAAAACGTATACCAAGTTAGTGATGGGTCTACTTCTTATTCTTATCTTCTTAAATCCGGTATTTGAATTATTTAAGCTGGATTCTGAAGCAATTGTCCAAAGAGGACTCCAGAGTTTTCAAGGAGAGGTGAAAGAAGTTTCTTTAGAAAATTCAATAGAATTAAAGAAAAAAGAAATACAAGCCCAACAAGATGCATATATATTAGACCAGATGGCTGTCCAATTAAAAGAAAAGGTGGAGGAGGAGATGATGGACGAATATGATATGACCATAAAATCCATTTCCTTTGAGTTTGAGGAGGATCGGGTGGATTACGAAGCCATTTCTAATATAAATGTATACGTCGTTTCTTCATCAAACTCTGAACAAAATACCATTGAGGAAGTGGAACTAGTAAGAGTTACTTTAAACCATTCAGAAAATCAGCAGGAAGAGCCCCCTGAACAGGAGGAAAAAATCCGTTCACTTCTTGCAAAAGCATGGGAAATAGATGAAGAAATGATCAGCTTACAATGTGGGGAGGGGTGTGAATAATGTTTAAATGGGTCACATCATTATTTTCTGATAAATCCTCTGGCGATTCACCATCATCAAAACAAAGGAAAAAAATGTATGTTGTTCTCCTTAGTGTCCTTGGGATTGCACTCTTACTCGGTGGAAACTTATTAAAACCAAGTGAGGAACCAGATTCATCATCTTTTCCTAATGAACAAAACGAGGACGAGGTCTCACTTTTAAAAGATGATGAGGATCAAGCGAAAGATAAGGGACTTGTTTCGGAAGTAGAAGAGATGTATGAAAAGGAGTTGACAGAAATTCTAGAGAAAATCCAAGGAGTCTCAAACGTTGATGTAATGGTAAATCTGGATGCTACAGACTTAAAGATTTATGAAAAAAATGTAGTAACTGGTAAACAAGAAACGGAAGAGACAGATCAAAATGGGGGGAAAAGAATGTTGAAGGATACCTCCAATGACGAACAAGTGGTGTTGGTTCGAAAAGGGGATAGAGAAGAACCAATACTCATCCAAACCAAAAAGCCAGAGGTTCGTGGGGTTTTAATTGTTGCAAACGGCGCGGAACACATGCAAATTAAGCAATGGATAGTTGAAGCAGTCTCACGCGCTCTAGATGTACCAACCCACCGAATTTCTGTTAATCCAAAAGAATAATAAGGGGAGGCAATAATAATGCTATTAAAAAAACAAACTGTTTGGTTATTAACCATGTTAAGTCTTATGATTGTACTAAGTGTTTATTACATGATGTCACCAAGTGATGGTCAGGTAGCTTTTTTAGATCAAGAAGAAAACAATACAGCTGAAAATGATGTGGCAAATCTAAATGAAGAACAAGAAGATTTGACTGAAAATGGGGATGTAACAGAAGCTTCTGGAGATGAAAATTCAGTGATATCTTCTATTACAAGTGATGAACTGTTTACAGCTATTCGAATGGAACGCGAAGATGATTATAATGCTACAAAAGAAAGATTAGATGACGTAATTGCATCCAGCGATGTATCCTCCGAAGAAAAAAACGAAGCATTAAATGAGATTGATAATCTAGAAGATCGTAAATCAAAGGAATCATATCTAGAACAAACGATCATGGCACAATACAACTATCCTGATGTACTTGTTCGTGCTGACGATGATATTGTTCATGTTACAGTAAAAGCAGACGAGCTTTCAGATGAGACTGTTGTTGAGATTATGCAGCTTACTCGCGATGAGTTTGGGGTGATGCCAGTGGATGTGAGCTTTAGCCCAAGCGAAAACTAAGCTAAAAAAGTCTACCCTAAATAGGGTAGACTTTTTTTATACATCCTAACATGCCTGTTTTAAGTGACGCTTTCCGGGACAAAGTGCTAGTAGATTAACTTGAGTGTTGCCGATGTTGCTTGAGTGTTAAATCCATGGTTTGAGTGCCGTTGCTCATACTCCTAGTGACGAAATAGCGTGATTATGTGACGATTTTTCGAAAGACAGTTGAACTTATGCGCTATCCGAACCTCGGTGAGTGACAAGTGCAACTCGATGGACATGAAGATAGGGTTGGAAGGTGTTATAGGTTTTGGGGGAGGCACTCAAACTAAGGCATTTAGTCATAAAAGCATGCACTCAAACGGCTTCTAAGAAAGCAAGATATTCTTTCTAGAGTCCCTTTAACGAATGTCCAATTTTCTAATGTTGTAGAATAGAACATGTGGATGCTTGATGTTTATATGTTATTTAGCGTAAAATGTTAAGAGAAGTTATTAGTACCTGTTAATAAAACTAATGAATGACAAAGGGGTGCCTTGTTGTGTTAAAAATTCAAGAAATTCGAGAAATCATTAAACTAATTGATGAATCAACTATTCATGAATTTACTTATGAAGCTAACGGTGAAAAGGTCAAATTAAAAAAGGAGAAGATGGAAACGACTCAAGTAGTCACTCAAGCTCCTGCACAAATTGCGGAAAAACATCAGCCTCAATTTCAAGAAACTGTAAAGCCTGAACAGGAAACACAAAAGGTTGAGGAACCAAAGAAAGAGGAAATCAAAAACTATAATCACGAAATTGTTTCTCCAATGGTTGGTACTTTTTACAGTGCTCCAAATCCAGAGAGTGAAGATTATGTTCAAGTGGGTTCCAAAGTTTCTAAAGATACAGTTGTATGCATTGTAGAAGCTATGAAATTATTCAATGAAATCGAGGCAGAAGTAAATGGGGAGATCGTTGAAGTTTTAGCGGGAACTGGGGAGCTCATAGAATACGGTCAACCGTTATTCAGAGTGAAAACTCAATAAGGAGATTGATGAAGTTGATTAAAAAGGTGTTAATTGCAAACAGAGGAGAAATTGCTGTCCGTATAATTAGAGCCTGTAAAGAACTAGGGATTGCAACAGTAGCCGTTTATTCAGAAGCTGATCGTGATAGTTTACATGTTCAGCTTGCAGATGAGGCCTATTGCATTGGTCCAAAGTCTAGTAAGGAAAGCTATTTAAATAAGACAAATATTATGAGCGTTGCTACTTTAACAGAAGTGGATGCTATACATCCAGGTTATGGATTTCTAGCAGAAAATGCAGACTTCGCAGAAATTTGCCAAGCCTGTGGGGTTAAGTTTATTGGACCATCTCCACATGCGATTCAGAAAATGGGAACAAAGGATGTAGCTCGTGAAACAATGAAGCAGGCTGGTGTTCCCATTGTTCCAGGATCAGATGGTATCATAAAGAATGAAGAAGAAGGAAAAAAGATTGCTGAATCCATTGGGTATCCCGTTATTATAAAAGCCACAGCTGGTGGCGGAGGTAAAGGGATCAGAGTAGCTCTCAACGAAGAAGAATTAATCAAAGGAATTCGTGTCACACAGAAAGAGGCTGAGACTGCTTTTGGTGATCCTGGAGTTTACTTAGAAAAGTTCATTGAGGATTTTAGACATGTAGAAATTCAAGTTCTGGCAGATGAACATGGAAATGTCATACATTTAGGGGAAAGAGACTGTACAGTGCAGCGAAGACTCCAAAAACTGATAGAAGAAACTCCTTCTCCAGCTCTATCTGAGGAAATTCGTCAACAAATGGGGCGAGCAGCTGTAAAAGCTGCTGAAGCAGTTCAGTACACGGGAGCCGGTACCATCGAATTTATTTTTGATCATAATGAAAATAAATTTTATTTTATGGAAATGAATACACGAATCCAAGTAGAGCACCCTGTTACAGAAATGGTAACAGGGGTAGATTTAATAAAAGAACAAATTAAAATTGCAAATGGGGAGACTTTATCTTATCGCCAGGAAGAAGTTCAATTTAAGGGCTGGGCTATTGAATGTCGAATCAATGCTGAGGATCCATTTAAAAACTTTATGCCTTCTGCTGGAGAAATAACCTTTTACTTATCTCCTGGAGGATATGGAGTAAGAGTCGATTCGGCTGCTTATCCAGGGTGGGTAATCCCACCATATTATGACTCTATGATTGCAAAACTAATAACTTACGGAAATACAAGAGAAGAAGCAATCCAAAAAATGAAACGCGCTTTAGATGAGTTCATTATAGAAGGTGTTAAAACAACCATTCCATTCCATCAAAGGGTTATGAATCATTCTGTTTTTGTTAATGGAGAATTTAATACGAAGTTTCTTGAAAAGTACACTATAATGAATAGTGAAAGTGAATAAAGAGGAGTGACAGGTATGAGCGAGAATTTTCCACTTAATGTTAGTGAAGATACGTCATTAGGTAATGTAGAAATCGCTCCTGAGGTCATTGAAGTTATCGCGGGGATCGCGGCTTCTGATGTTCCTGGGGTTTCACAAATGAGAGGGAATTTTGCTGCAGGAGTTCGTGAGCGTTTAGGTAAAAAGAGTCATGGAAAAGGCGTTAAGGTTGAATTGGAGGACGATGGAATTAGTATTGATGTATTTGTACAGTTAGAGTACGATAGCTCAATTCCAGTAGTTGCACAGAAAATTCAAGAAAATATACGTCAAACATTAAAAAATATGACTGCCTTAGAAATTAAAGAAGTGAATGTTCATGTGGTTAGTATTCAATTTGATTCAAAAGTGGAAGAAGAGACAGAAGAATAAGATTGTCATGGCCATAAGAAGGGGAGCCTTTTTATGGCTTTTTTTGTAAGATAAATATAAAATTTGTATAGCTCCAGTGAAAAAGCTTCCTCGAGTAATCTTTGAAGTTTTTGCCTCGATCCAGCACAATAAGGAAAGCTAAGTCTTCTTGATTCGATATCTTTTTGAGAATCCCAATGCCCCAAGGGCGCTATGGAATTTGCCTTTCATTCGTGTTATGATTCCTAGAGGATATCAAGCAAAGGAGATATGAGAGTGAATCGTAGAGAAGCTAGAGAAAAAGCATTTCAAATTTTATTTCAAATAGATATGAATGATATTGATGTAAATGAAGCAATTGACCATGTGCTTGAGGGAGAAATGGTAGATGCTTATCTCCATCAGGTTGTTTTTGGAGTAAAAGAAAAAAAGGAAGAGATTGATCAATTGATCGAGCAGTTTTTAGAACATTGGAGAATGAAACGCATAGCAGCTGTAGAAAGGACTTTGCTACGTATGGCTGTGTATGAGATCAGATATGTAGATGATGTTCCTGATAAAGTAGCATTAAACGAGGCTCTTGAATTAGCAAAGCTTTATGGGGATGATAAATCGAGCAGTTTTATCCATGGTGTTTTATCAAAAATGTTGAAATAAATTTTAGAAGGGGAGAGGTAAAATGGCAGCTACTGTAATTTGGGGGAATGAATTGGCTTCAAAATTTCGAGAAGAAATGAAACTTGAGTTGGAAGGCTTGAAAAAAGAAGGAATTGAACCAGGATTAACAGTTGTTATTGTTGGGGAGGACCCTGCCTCCAAATCATATGTGAAAGCTAAAAGTAAAGCCTGTGAACAAATAGGAATCCGTTCAAAAGTGATAGAACTTCCAGCGGATACGACAGAACAGGAGGTAGTTACAGTAGTCCAATCCTTAAATAAGGATGAAACTGTTCATGGAATACTGGTTCAGCTTCCTTTACCAAAACAAATTCGAGAAGAAGTTATTATTGAGACCATTTCTCCTGAGAAGGATGTAGATGGATTCCATCCAACGACCATCGGAAAAATGCTGACAGGGCAAGATACATTTTTCCCTTGTACACCATTCGGAATTGTAAAAATGGTTCAATCCCAAAACATTCCGATAGAAGGGAAACATGTAGTTGTCGTTGGGAGAAGTAATATTGTTGGTAAACCTGTAGGTCAGTTGTTTTTGAATGAAAATGCAACCGTGACTTATTGCCATTCTAGGACAAAAAATCTGAAAGAGATTACAAGACAAGCAGATATTTTGATTGTAGCTGTTGGCCGAATTCACATGATTACGGCAGAGTACGTAAAAGAAGGTGCCGTGGTTATCGATGTTGGAGTGAATAGAAAAGACGATGGAAAACTAACAGGGGATGTTGACTTTGCCTCTGTTGAACCAGTTGCCTCTTATATTACACCTGTCCCAAAAGGTGTAGGCCCTATGACTATAACGATGCTTCTACATAATACGATAAAAGCTGCTAGATTGTTGGAGCAAAAAGAAAGGATCTCTTAGAAGTGAACGAAAGATATTTAACAGTTGGGGCCTTAACAAAGTATATGAAGAGAAAGCTCGAAACTGACTCCCATCTTCAAAATGTATGGCTGAAGGGAGAAATCTCAAATTTCAAACGACATAGTCGCGGTCACCTTTACATGACCATCAAAGATGACGAGGCTAGGATCCAAGCTGTTATGTTTCAGGCTAATACTAGGTCATTACGGTTTGAACCAGAAAATGGAATGCAAGTATTACTTAGAGGAGACATCGGATTATATGAGCCGCATGGGCTCTATCAATTGTATATTCAAAGAATGGAACCTGATGGTATGGGTTCCCTCTTTGTGGCTTTTGAGCAATTGAAAAAGAATCTTCAACAAGAGGGGCTTTTTGATCCGAGTTTCAAGAAAAAAATCCCTATAATTCCTCAACATATAGGGATTATTACATCTCCGACTGGAGCCGCCATCCGAGATATATTGACAACAATAAAAAGAAGATTTCCTCTAGTGAAAATTACGGTTTTACCTGTGTCAGTACAAGGCGAGCTTGCTCCTCGAAGCATTACACGAGCATTGGGCTGGGCGAATCAGAAAAATATATTCGATTTATTAATCCTTGGCAGGGGCGGAGGGTCTATCGAAGAACTTTGGGCGTTTAATGATGAATCGGTTGCTCGCGCTGTTTTTGAATCAAAAATTCCAGTCATCTCCGCAGTAGGACATGAAACAGATACAACTATTACTGATTTTGTAGCTGATTTGAGAGCACCAACACCAACAGCAGCAGCAGAATTAGCTGTACCATCCCGCAAGGAATTGCTAGAAAAACTTCATTCAATTACTCAGCAATTAAATAAGTTTTTAAATTATACGGTCGATGGGCACAGGAAAAAACTGGATTCTTTAAATCAATCCTACGCCTTCCGTTATCCTCAACAACTAATAGTTCAAAAGGAACAGGAATTAGACAGACTTCAAGATGTACTCGATAAAAATATACGCCGACTTTATGATACAAAAAAGGAAGAAGTCTTTCAGTTGACTCACAGACTTCACCAAAATCATCCTAGAAAGCAAATACAATGGATGGAATCACAACTCACTCAATTAAATAAAGATTTGCAAAGAACAATGGAAAGAAGGCTAGAGCAAAAGCAAGAATTATTTCATCGGAAGATCAATCAACTGTCTTTATTAAACCCGCTATCTATAATGCAAAGAGGATATAGTATTACGAAGAAGAATGAGGAAATTATAAAATCTATCCGACAGGTTCAACCGGGAGATCCTATTAAAGTTCAGCTATCAGATGGATTATTAGATTGTCAGGTGTGGGGAATGGTTGATAAAGGAGAGGAAGAATCTTGACAAAAGAAGAAACAAATAATGAGATGAATTTTGAAGAAGCAATGGAGGCTCTTCAAAAGATAGTAGAGAGACTAGAAGAAGGAGACGTCCCTTTAGAAAAAGCCATTGAATACTATCAAGAAGGAATGAAGTTATCCAAATTTTGTAGTGATAAACTTCTTCATGTAGAAAAGCAAATGGAACAAATTGTTAATCAAAAAGGTGAGTTTGAACCGTTTACCATTCAGGAGGAAAAGTAGTGGATGTAAGTATTGAACAATATGTGCAGAAAAAGCAAGTTCTTATTAACCAGGAACTGCATCAAATATTGAAGAACAAAGAAATCCCTGAGCGTTTAAAGACTTCTATGGAATATTCTCTACAGGCAGGCGGGAAAAGACTTCGACCGATTCTATTACTTGGTGCTATAGATGATTTTGGGGGAGAGCTAGAAAAAGGAATTCCAATTGCTCTTGCTATTGAGATGCTTCATACTTATTCACTAATACATGATGATCTGCCAGCTATGGATGACGATGATTTGCGAAGAGGCGTGCCTACAAATCACCGACAATTTGGTGAAGCCACTGCAATTTTAACTGGGGATGCATTACTCACTTATAGCTTTGAACTTATTTCAACCAACCAGCAATTATCTGACCATGAAAAAATATATTTAATTAGAGAATTTTCAAAAGCAGCTGGACCAGAGGGTATGGTTGCTGGCCAAATGCTGGATATTATGGCTGAAGGAATTGAAATTTCTTTAGATGATTTGGAAAACATTCATCAGTTAAAAACAGGGCAATTGCTTTGTTTCTCCATTATTGCAGGGGCCTATTTATCTGGAGTAAGGGGAACAGTCCTACAAAATGTTAAAAACTTCGCCACCTGTTTAGGTCTTATCTTTCAAGTCCAGGATGATATATTAGATGTCATAGGTGATCAGAAGTTAACTGGAAAGGCTATAGGAAGTGACGAGGAAAGAGATAAAAGCACGTATCCTAAATTACTAGGAATTGATGGGGCAATAAGGCAAAAATCATTATATGTTACAAAAGCAGTGAATATTTTGGATGAACTATCAATAAAAGGAAAAAAGTTAGAACAGTTGCTATACTACGTATCTGAAAGAGAAGCCTAAGACTTAGGTTCATTGAAGATCAAAGTTTTTTATGGTATAATTCTATTACACTTTATGGGGTGGTGCAGTATTCTAGTCGGTCCTCCGTTCCTGAAGGCGGGCCTAAAAATCCGCCAAAGGGCACAACGATGAAGTTCCTTGTGTTGGCTTGAGGCGCCCAGCCTTGGGTCGATGCTGGGAGTTAAGGTAGCAGGGCGATCCACAAAGGCATGTGGGCGTTGACCCTGCTTCCGCGGAGGCCCATCTCTGTGATGCTAGCAGCCTGGTTAGCGTGATGGAATGGGGTATGAACCTACGTGGGGAAACTAGAAATCTAGTTTTCCTTGAGCGTAGCGTAGCCTGCCTTGAGTGGTCCTGAGGGGATTATGGCTATAAGGATCAGCAGATGGATGGCCACTATTTGTTGATTCTTCGTTGTATGAAATCAGTACTGCAAAAGAGGCTAAGGAACGGTAAAAGGTGGCTGTCGAGGAAATCTCCTAGACTGTTCTATGGACACTCATTAGGGATTATAGTGCGGACTAAGTGGCAATCCAGTCTAGCTGACGGTGACGTAGCTAAGATGGTTTTAATGGGGAACCGCCAATGTGGCAACACATGGTAACTATCTGGGAAAACCTACTGGACCTAAGCCGCAGTTTTTACCTTTTGAGTGACCATCCCAAATTTACATAATATGCGAATGAGGATGGCAAATGAAAAGTCAACTTAAAAAATCAATGAAATTTAGTATAAGTATCGCCGTTATCACTTTTGTGTTAGCGGCTATTTTTTCAATTGTCTCTACTTATTTTTTAGGTGGGGTTTCATGGGCAATTGGTGTGGTTATTGTATTTATCATTGTTTTAATTGGTGTTGTTTTTGATATGCTAGGAATAGCGGCCACAGCAGCAGATGAAACACCATTTCATGCGATGGCTGCTGAAAAAGTAAAAGGTTCAAAACATGCGATCCGTATCGTTAGGAATGCAGATAAATTTGCTAGCTTTTGTAATGATGTGATTGGAGACATTTCGGGAATTGTGAGTGGTACTGCCTCTGCATTAGTTGTCCTACAATTAACATTACAGATAGGGGAACGAGAGGAATCATTTGCTCATATTGTAATTTCCGTTATATTTACTAGTACAGTAGCAGCTATGACAGTTGGTGGAAAAGCACTTGGTAAGTATATGGCCATCCATTCTTCTACTCCTATTATTTTTTTTGTTGGAAAAGTGTTGGATTTTATCGAAAATAAATTTAAAATTAATTTATTGAAGGATGATAGGAAGAAAGTAAATGGAAAAACAAGATGAAGGTGAGTGTGATCCGATGATGGATCTTTATAAAATTAATGACCCCTCTTTCCTAAAAGAATGTTCTAATGAAGAACTAGAGAAGTTAGCGGAAACAATTCGCAATTTCCTCATTGAGAAACTTTCAAAAACCGGGGGGCACTTAGGAGCCAATTTAGGAGTTGTGGAATTAACAATAGCTCTCCACAAGATATTTGAGAGTCCAAAGGACAAGCTTATTTGGGATGTTGGACATCAATCTTATATTCATAAAATTTTAACCGGACGTGCTAGTGAATTTGAGACATTAAGGCAGTACAAGGGCCTAAGTGGTTTTCCAAAAAGGAATGAAAGTGAGCATGATGTTTGGGAAACAGGACATAGTTCTACTTCCTTATCGGCAGCAATGGGTATGGTTCTTGCCCGAGATTTGAAAAAGGAGTCTCATCAAGTTATTCCTATTATAGGTGATGGTGCACTAACAGGTGGGATGGCCCTTGAAGCATTAAATCATATTGGACATGAAAAAAAGAATATGATTGTTATATTAAATGATAATGAAATGTCTATTGCTCCTAATGTCGGAGCTCTCCATAACATGTTGGGTCGTATGCGAAGTGCTGGGAAATATAATTGGATGAAAGATGAAATGGAATTGCTATTGAAAAAGATTCCTGCTGTGGGTGGACGGTTAGCCCAAACAGCTGAACGACTTAAAGATAGTATGAAATACTTTGTAGTACCTGGGATGTTTTTCGAAGAAATGGGTTTTACTTATTATGGACCAGTAGACGGTCATGATTTTCGTGATCTTGAGGAACATCTAGAATACGCAAAGAAAACAGAGGGTCCAGTTCTTGTCCATGTGTTAACGAAAAAAGGAAAAGGATATGATCCTGCAGAGACAGATACGAAAGATCGTTGGCATGGAGTTGGGCCATATAAGATTGAATCAGGTGAAAAAATTAAATCTGTCGACAGTGCTCCTGCATGGAGTTCTGTGGTCAGTGAAACATTAAGAAAGATTGCCAGAAAGGACGATAGATTGGCCGTTATTACACCTGCCATGGTCCTAGGTTCTAAATTAGATAAATTTGGAGAGGAGTTTCCACATCGGCTTTTCGACGTGGGAATAGCAGAACAGCATGCAGCAACCCTTTCTGCTGGTTTAGCAACTCAGAATATGAAACCTTTTCTGGCTATCTATTCCACCTTTTTACAACGCGGATATGATCAAATGGTTCATGATATTTGTCGTCAAAACCTAAATGTGGCTATCGGTATTGACCGGGCCGGACTTGTTGGAGCAGACGGTGAGACTCATCAAGGAGTTTTTGATATATCCTTCTTAAGACATATACCAAATATGGTTCTTATGATGCCGAAAGATGAGAATGAGTGTCAGCACATGGTTTATACTTCTATTCAATATAATAATGGTCCAATTGCGGTTCGTTTTCCACGTGGGAATGGGTTAGGTGTAATGATGGATGAGGAATTATCAGTTATACCTATAGGTAAATGGAGTGTGTTAGAACCAGGTTCAGATGCTGTCATTTTAACATTTGGTACGACGATTCCTATGGCATTACAAGCAAGAGAGGCTCTTTTAGTCAAAGGAATAAAAGTTAGTGTAGTTAATGCAAGGTTCATCAAACCTTTAGATGAAGAAATGCTTCACGATTTATTTTCCAAAGATGTGCCAATATTAACTATTGAAGAAGCTGCTCTGCAAGGTGGGTTTGGTAGTGCGGTATTAGAATTTGCAGAAGAAAATAATTATTATGGTAAAATAATTAAACGTATGGGAATACCTGATCGTTTTATTGAGCATGGTAGTGTAAACAAACTGTTAGAGGGAATTGATTTAACTTCAGCAGCTGTAGTAAAAAACATACAACAGATGACTCCTTCCAAAAAACAAAGGGCGTATTAAGAGTGAAAAAAGTTAGACTTGATGTACTTTTAGTTGAAAAAGGATTAGTTGAAACAAGGGAGAAAGCAAAACGAGCTATTATGGCTGGACTTGTCTTCCATAAAAGTGAAAGGTTGGACAAACCAGGACTTAAGGTGGATGAGGATATTCTTCTTGAGGTAAAAGGAAAGCCAATTCCCTATGTTAGTCGAGGGGGGTTAAAGTTAGAAAAAGCCATTGGGGTATTTAACCTTTCTTTAAAAGATGAAATCGTTTTAGATATAGGTTCCTCTACAGGAGGTTTCACAGACTGTGCTTTACAAAATGGGGCAAAGTTAAGTTATGCTGTTGATGTTGGGTATAACCAACTCGACTGGAAAATAAGGAATGATCCTAGGGTCATAGTTATGGAAAGAACTAACTTTAGGTATCTTGAGGAAGAAGCTTTAACTCATGAGACTCCTACTTTTGCAAGCATTGACGTTTCCTTTATTTCTCTACGGCTTATCTTTCCTACCCTTGCCAAGTTGATTGCTGATGGTGGCCAAGTTGTTGCACTTGTTAAACCACAATTTGAAGCTGGTAGAGAGCAAGTGGGTAAAAAAGGAATTGTTAGAGATCCAGACATTCATCGAGAAGTGATTGAAAATGTAATAAGAATGGCTATTTCTAACCACTTTTCTGTAAAAGGATTGACCTATTCTCCTATTACAGGGGGAGATGGGAATATTGAATTCTTACTACATCTTTCCTTTCATTCAGAGAAAGAAGGAAATATCGAATCAAATGTTGAAATAGAACATGTAGTAAGAGAAGCTCATAATGAATTAAGTAACAAGGGAAAGGGGCTTTCATAGTCCCTTTTTATTCTAACTATTAAAATTTATCCCGCATTAACGGTCAGTCTTACCCCCGTCTCAAGTCTTATGGGAAACGAACAGAGTAGGTGGGGGATAAACTGCTATGAAAATAAAACATTAAATTTTTCATCCTTGTTGGTGAAGCTTGCTTCCTGGTTGGCTGCCCGTAAATGTCCAATTGGTTCAAGAGCCTTTAGGTCTACCCTTGGGTGCTAACAATTAGTGGGGGTTGGGCACTGATTGAAGTTTCACTTTATATCTCTAGTCGGTTGAAAGTTCATGAAAAAAATTAGGCTTTCTGCATTGGACATGACGATAAGTCAATTTTTTCTAAGAATATAAGAATTTATCTAATAGGATTGTTTAAGAAAAAGGGGGATCGTCAGTGAATAAGGGACAACGCCATATTAAAATTAGAGAAATCATAGCAGATCACGATATTGAAACACAGGATGATCTTGTTGATTATTTAAAAGATTTAGGCTATAACGTGACACAAGCTACAGTCTCACGTGATATTAAAGAACTGCACCTAGTCAAGGTGCCATTACAGGATGGGCGTTACAAATATAGTTTGCCTGCTGACCAACGCTTTAATCCGCTTGAAAAATTAAAAAGGATTTTAATTGATGCTTTTGTGAGAATCGATAGAGCGGGGTATCTTATTGTAATGAAAACGTTGCCGGGTAATGCTAATGCTGTAGGAGCGCTTATTGATAATTTGGATTGGGATGAAATTTTAGGAACAATTTGTGGAGATGATACGATTTTAATTATCTGTCGGACGGAAGATAGCACCGAGGAATTGCAAGATCGTTTCTTGAATATGCTTTAACTCTAACATAGTGAGGTGCTTGTTTTGTTAGTTGAATTATCAATTAAAGACTTTGCTATTATCGATGAAATATCGATCCCCTTCCAAGAGGGATTAACAGTTTTAACTGGAGAAACTGGAGCCGGGAAATCCATTATTATTGATGCCATTCAGCTTTTAGTCGGAGGCAGAGGATCTGTCGAATATGTAAGGCATCAAACCGATAAGGCAGAAATTGAGGGATTATTTTCTATTGAAGATCCTTCTCATCCGGTTTTTCAAAAGGCTAAAGATCTTGGAATTGATTTAGAAGATGATGGGATGCTTGTTTTACATAGAACTATGACTTCTAGCGGAAAAAGTATATGTCGAATAAACAGGAAGTTAGTTACGCTTGGAATTCTTCGTGAAATTGGACAATCTTTAATCGACGTACATAGTCAGCATGAAAGTCAGCAATTAATGGATGTTGAACGTCATCTTGAATTCCTTGATCTCTTTGATTCAAAGAAAATGGTGCCTTTACTGACGGATTTCCAAAAGAATTACTCGCAATTTGAACAAGTTAAAAAAAGGTTAAAAGAACTTTCCCAAAATGAACAAGAAATGGCACAGAGGATTGACCTCTTATCTTTTCAATTAAAAGAGCTACAAGAGGCGCATTTAGAGCCGGGGGAGGACGAAGCCTTAGAAGAAAAAAGAAATGACCTTTTAAACTTCGAGAAATATTATGAGGCGCTTCAACAGTCCTATGAGGCCCTTCACGGAGAAAATCGGGCACTAGATTGGTTATCCCATGCAATGACTTCGTTAGAACCTTTAAAAAATAAAAGTACTAATTTGCAAAAGAAAATCGAGGACTTTACATCTGCTTACTACTTTATTGAGGAATTCTCTTTTGAAATAAGAAATGATTTGGATTCTTTAGAATATGACCCAGATCAGTTGGATGATATTGAAGATAGGTTGAATGAATTGCATCGATTGAAAAGAAAATATGGTTATACTGTTGAAGAAATAATTGATTATGCAGCCACAATTGAAAATGAATTGGACGAACTCACTCACCGCGAAACACATGTAGCAAATTTAGAAAAACAAATAGAAATGATACAAAAGGATTTATTATTGGAGGCCAAACAAATCCATGATGTGCGGCTGAAAATGGCAGAAAAAATCGTTAAAGAAATTCATGATGAACTTAAAGATTTATATTTAGAAAAAACTAAATTTGATATTGAATTTCAAACGGCTGAAAAATTTTTAACTAAAAAGGGAATAGATAGGATTCGTTTCTTAATCTCCACAAATCCAGGTGAACCATTAAAAGACCTTAATAAAGTTGCATCTGGTGGAGAATTATCTAGAATTATGCTTGCTCTAAAGCAAATATTTTCAAGACATCAAAAAATAACCAGTGTTATTTTTGATGAGGTTGATACAGGTGTAAGTGGCCGAGTAGCCCAAGCTATAGCAGAGAAAATTTATTCCATCTCTACACATTCACAGGTTCTTTGTATAAGCCACCTGCCTCAAGTTGCATCTATGGCTGATACCCATTACAGAATAGAAAAGGACTTAGAGAAAGGCAGGACGAAAACAAAAGTAGTGACTTTAACTAAAAATGAGCGTATCGAAGAGATCAGTAGAATGATGACTGGTGCTGAAATGACTGAGCTAACAAAGGAACATGCAAAAGAATTATTATCTTTGGCACACTCGGTCAAAACTAAAAACCACTACGTTAAGTAGTGGTTTTGTTTTAAGATAAGGGAATATAAAATTTGTCTGGCTCCAGCGAAAAAGCTTCATCGAGTAATCTTCGAAGTTTTTGCCCCAAGTAATCGCACAAAGGAAAAGGAAAGCTACTTAGAGCTACTTCGCAGAAACAAGTGCTTTTCTTGTTTCGAAGAGCGCTTGCTTTTCTTATTTCAATAATTTAAATTGTATTCATTTTTTTAATTAGGAAATGATGACATTATTTCTGTTCTTTTCACTGTTTAAAATTAGCTAATCAAGGTCACATTATGAATACATTCAAAAAACATTCTGAATGGATAGGGTCAGGAGTGAGAGTAAGGAGAGTGACAAAATGAAGAAAATCAATCACAATTTTATAAGATATAGTTTTGGATCCCTTCTCCTTCTTTCAATCCTATTACTTCCTTTTATATCCCCCGTTGCTCAGTATTTAAGCATTCCCACTGAAATTACCGTGTTAAAGTCGGATAAGCCGATTGCGATGGAGTTTGGGGAAAGCCGAAGTGTTTACGCATCCTCCTCAGTAATTAAATTTGATCAAGACAGCCAAGAAATTAAACCTAATGAAGTTGGGTCAGGCTCTCTTGTATATGAGGCAGCAGGGGTACCTGCTAAAAAAGTGGATGTACGGGTTGTTGAGGATATAAAAGTTATTCCTGGGGGGCAGTCTATTGGTGTTAAGTTAAACACAACAGGAGTTCTTATTGTTGGACACCATAAAGTTAGTGACGGACAAAAAAGTTTTTCCCCTGGAGAAGAAGCGGGAATTAAAGTCGGAGATATGATATTAAAAATTAATGGGCAAAAAGTGGAATCCATGGATGAAGTGGGTCCTATTGTCCAAAAGTTCAAACAAAAGGATGGTCCATTAGATGTGGAAGTCAAAAGAAATGATGAGATTTTTACTACTCAATTGACTCCTATATTTGATGAAAAGGATCAAAAGTATCAGTTAGGTTTATATATCCGTGATTCCGCAGCAGGAATTGGTACTATGACTTTTTATGAACCAAAATCCAAAAAATATGGTGCTTTGGGTCATGTCATCTCAGACATGGATACTAAGAAGCCCATAGATATTAATAAGGGAACTATTGTTGAATCAAATGTCACCTCCATAAAAAAGGGAAGCAATGGTGTTCCAGGTGAAAAACAGGCAGAGTTTTCGATTAAAGCAGATCGAATTGGTTCTGTAACAAGAAACAGCCCATTTGGGATTTTCGGTGTATTAGATGAAGAGGTAACTAACGGAATAAGTGATAAAGCACTACCTATTGCTTTATCTCACCAAGTAAAAGAAGGTCCAGCAAAAATTCTTACGGTTGTGGATGGCGAAAAAGTGGAAGAATTCGATGTGGAAATCGTTAGTTCAATACCACAAAAACACCCTGCTACAAAAGGGATGATCGTTAAGATAACGGACGAAGAGCTCCTACAAAAAACTGGAGGAATTGTGCAAGGGATGAGTGGAAGTCCTATTATACAGGATGGAAAAGTAATTGGGGCAATAACTCATGTATTTGTTAATGATCCAACAAGTGGCTACGGCGTCCATATTGAATGGATGTTAAATGAAGCAGGAATTAATATTTACAAAAATGAACAAAAGGCAAGTTAACCAGGGAGAGTTTTTCCCTGGTTTTTTTTAACAGATAGGAAAGTATAAAACTTTCCTATCTGCATAAGTGCAACTAAGACATTCTCCACAAAGGCTTGGCGAATGCCAAGTTTTCTAATAATCTCAGAATTTCTCCTCAAGTATTAATTAATTTTCATGGTGAGCTGTGAGTGTAAAATCATGTATGTTTCTTATGAAATGACAAAGTATTCTAAATATAATTGAATTTATATATGGCTATGTTATACTTACTTTAGATAAAGATTTTTCGACAAACATTAGATTTTTATCAAGTTTTTGTAGAAATTTATCGAAAACGGGAGTAATTCAAAGTATTTAAGCGAAAAAACAAAAAAAATAATGTTTTTTTCCTCAAAAAGAGGAAATATAGTGCTTGTGTCGAATTCATTACTTGGAAAACAAGAAGGTCTAACATAAGAATACTACTTTATCAGGGAGGAACTATGTATATGGACAAAATTAAAGTGTGTCTAGCGGATGATAACCATGAATTGGTACATATGCTAGAAGAATTTTTTGAGGAACAACAGGAAGTGGAAGTCATTGGGACAGCTTATAATGGGCAGGAATGCCTTGATATGTTAGAGGAGATGGATCCTGATGTTCTTATTCTAGATATCATAATGCCGCATATTGATGGCTTAGGGGTCCTTTCTATGATGAGGGACATGGACAAAGAAACATTGCCAAAAGTCATTATGCTAACTGCATTTGGTCAAGAAGAAGTTACGAAAAAGGCAGTTGAACTTGGCGCATCGTATTTTATTTTAAAGCCTTTTGATTTGCAGCACTTATTAGATCAAATTGTACAAGTTAGTGGTGGAAAATCTGGAATAACCAAACAAAGAACACAGATTAGAAAGAATACACCAGAGAAGAAACCAAATTTAGATACATCCATTACAAATATTATTCATGAAATTGGAATTCCAGCCCATATTAAAGGTTATATGTATTTAAGAGAAGCTATATCCATGGTTTATAACGACATTGAGTTGTTAGGATCTATCACAAAAGTCCTTTATCCAGATATAGCAAAGAAGTACAATACAACTGCATCACGCGTGGAAAGGGCTATTCGTCATGCTATTGAAGTAGCATGGAGCCGTGGGAATTATGAATCCATATCTACTTTGTTTGGTTATACCGTTAGTATGACAAAAGCAAAACCCACCAATAGTGAATTTATAGCTATGGTAGCTGATCGGTTACGTTTGGAACATAGAGCAAGCTGAGAATAAAAAAACTCCTTCTTATGGTGAAGAAGGAGTTTTTTTTAAGATAAAGTATAAAATTTGTCTAGCTCCAGCGAAAAAGCTTCATCGAGTATTCTTCGAAGATTTTGTTGCAAGTAATCGCAGGAAGGAAAGCTACATAGAGCTTCGCAGAAACAATTGCTATTCTTGTTTCGAAGAGCGCTTTCTCTTTTCTTATTGGGTAGACCTAATTTTTTTCTAAGTATGCATAGAAAAAGCATACTTATCGAACGTTTTTCCAAAAATACTTTAAAAGTTCACAAAATTGTTTTAAAATATATGAATATGAAAATAACTTAGAAGTGGTGAATTCTTAAAATGAAGGTTGTTAAATTTGGTGGAAGTTCAGTTGCAAGTGCTGCACAACTCAAAAAAGTAGCAAATATTATTACATCTGATGAGGAACGTCGGATTGTTGTTGTCTCAGCACCTGGAAAAAGATTTGCTGAAGATATTAAGGTGACTGATTTATTTATTAACTTGTTCGAAGCCTTAATGGACCAAAATCATGTTGAAAGTTCAAAGGAGAAAATTATTGATCGATTTCAACTTATCGTTTCTGATTTAAATCTTCCCTCTCTTTTATTGGAGGATTTATCTAGGAGAATTGATGAGGTACTTTATTCCAATGAGTTGTTGGATGTTGAAAAATTAGATTCTTTAAAAGCAATGGGTGAAGATACACTTGCAAGAGTGTTAAGTGCTTACTTAGAGACATTAGGGCTAAAGGCTACTTATTTAAATCCAATGGATGCTGGAATCATTGTAAGTAATGATCCTGGAAAAGCCCAGGTTCTTCCAGAAAGCTATGATCGTCTTTTAACTTTAAGAGAAAGGGATGGTATTACAGTTATTCCAGGATTTTTTGGTTACACCACAGAAGGAAAGTTAATGACATTTCCTAGAGGAGGATCTGACATTACAGGTTCCATCGTAGCCGCTGGTGTTCAAGCAAGCTTGTATGAAAACTTTACGGATGTCGATTCTGTCTTCTGTGTCAATCCATCCATTGTAGAGCAACCTAAAGAAATAAAGGTACTTACTTACAAAGAAATGCGAGAATTATCCTATGCTGGATTCTCAGTTTTTCATGATGAGGCTTTAATTCCAGCTTTTCGTGCAAAAATTCCAGTATGTATTAAAAATACAAATGATCCAACAAAACCGGGGACAATGATCTTATCTGAACGTTCATCCGAAGAACAAATAGGCCCTGTCGTAGGAATAGCGAGTGCCCGTGGTTTTATTAGTATCTATGTTGGAAAATATTTAATGAACCGTGAAAAAGGTTTTGGAAGGCGTTTGCTTCAAATTTTAGAAGAAGAAGGTATTTCTTTTGAACATGTTCCCTCAGGAATTGATGATTTATCAGTCATCTTACGAGAGGAACAAATGACTCCTGAAAAGGAAAGACGAGTGATTGATCGAATAAAAACCGATTTGCAAGCAGATACAGTAAATGTGGAAAGAAATTTAGCTATGATTATGATTGTTGGTGAAGGAATGGATAGTGCAATAGGAGTAGCGGCAAAAGCAACGGAAGCTTTTGCTCGTGCAAACGTAAATATTGAGATGATTAACCAAGGATCATCAGAAGTCTCTATGATGTTTGGGGTTAAAGAAGAAAGCATTATTCCAGCTGTACGTTCTTTGTATGAACAATTTTTTGTTAAAGAACTAGTATAAAATATTAGAAAAACTTGGCTTATCGTTAAACTCTTCTTGAAAGCGTATTTTGCTTTCTGTGAAGCCCTTATACTCTGGGGTGCAAGTCCTAATTGGAAAGCCTAATTTTTTCATGTACTATAAACTCGACTAAAGTTCATACCTTTGGTTTTAACAATCAGTGGAGGAATTCTACTGATTAAAGTTTCACTATATTTTTTATCTTTTTAAAAGGGAATGCCATTGGCATTCCCTTTTAAAAAGATAAAAAAGTATAAAATTTGTCTAGCTCCAGCGAAAAAGCATCATCGAGTAATCTTCGGAGTTTTTGCCCCGAGTAAGGAAAGCTACATAGAGCTACTTCGCAGAAACAAGTGCTTTTCTTGTTATGAGGGGCAGCCTATCGACTAGAGTCAGTTCCCTTCTCTCCTTCGATAAGTCAACATCGATGAAGGAGGTTCGGTTAAAAACGCGACATCCGATTACTCGGTCCACCGAAAACATTTGTCGCAACACCGAACTGACTCGCATCCTGCGAGCCCTCGTGAACCGTGTTTCCTTTGGGCCTACACGATGTAGGTCACGTCGGCGTTGTCACACGATGTGACGGTTTTAGCCGACGATCCTTAATATCGATGAGGTCCACCGCCTTACGTCGATGATCAAGGGCGCTTGCGCTTTTCTAAATTCTACTAGCACCAAGTTTAATACTAGTACTCCGTATTTGATCTCACTCTCATACCACAACACTATAGGAGGCTAGTCTTTCCCGTTCGGAAAATCTGTAAGAATTGATTGGAATGGAACTCGCGAATTTCTGACCCATCAATCCTTTTGTTAAATTCATCATCAGACAATATGGGAAAAGGATATTGATTATGAAATAAATTAAGGTAATGGTCTATAGGTATCGAATACTTTCGAACTACTTTCGATTAAAAAACTAGCGTTTTTTTGCAAATCTTCCTTTAGTTAAATTTCTTTTTTTGTCACGATACAAAATAAAACCTCCAACAAAGAACAGTCCGAATAGAAAAAAAAGCAATCCAGCAATGAGTTGGATAAGGATATTAACAAAGATTGGTGTTAATTCCCCAAATAATGCGTCCCTCATAAGTTTTATGCCATATGTTGCAAGAACACCTGGTATCAGAATAATAAGTAGGGCAAAAAATCTGGACATTCCTAGTTCTCCTTTGTAATTATGGTTTTTCTATATATGGGAAGTATAGCAAAGGGAGAGGGGAAAGGGAATTTATTTTAACCTCTTGCCAAGTTCTTCAAAATTAATTATGATAAAAGTGTGCATTTTTTTTCATTAGTGAGGGATTGGTATGAAAAATGTGATAATTATTGGAGCTGGTAAGGGAGGAAGTGCCCTTTTAAAGCTATTTGAAAAAATAGATAAAATGAAAATTGAAGCTGTTATTGATCATGATCAATCTGCTCCTGGAATTCAAATTGCTCACAGCCTCGGCATACCCACAGACCGACAATGGGAAAAATGGATGAAGGAAGACATAGACATTATTTTTGAAGCTACAGGGACTGAAGCTGTATTTGAGGCCTTAATGGAAAAGAAACCATCAAAGTGTGTGGTTGTTCCTGGGTCTGTTGCCTACATAACCTCTGCACTATTAGAGGAAAAGGAGAGATTGTTGAAAGAACTTAAACACCAGTCTGATAAACAAGAGTTAATTTTGAACAATATTCACGATGGAATGGTTGTTGTTGACCCCGATGAAGTAATAACGTTCATGAATCGTAGTGCAGAAACAATTCTTGACGTAGAACGTGAGGCCGTATATAACAGTGGGATTGCATCACTGATTCCAGATTCTCGATTAGGTCATGTAATGAAGACAAGAGTAAAAGAGATAAATCAAGAATTATCCTTAAACAATGGAAAAAAGATCATAACCACTCGCATTCCTATAATAGGAAAAGAAGGGGAAATTCAAGGAGCCTTTGCTGTTTTTAAGGATATAACCGAAGTTGTTCATTTAGCCGAGGAGCTAACAGATATAAAAGAAGTAAAAAAAATGTTGGAAGCTATCATTCAATCATCTGATGAAGCAATTTCTGTAGTTGATGAAAAAGGGAATGGGCTCATGATCAATCCAGCCTATACTCGAATTACGGAGTTGAAAGAGAAGGATGTTATCGGAAAGCCAGCCTCCACAGATATATCTGAAGGCGAAAGTATGCACATGAAGGTTTTGGAAACTAGAAGGCCGGTTCGTGGTGTTAGAATGAGAGTTGGTCCCTCAAAAAAAGATGTCCTTGTAAATGTGGCCCCTGTAATTGTAGATGGAAGGATTAAGGGAAGTGTTGGGGTTCTGCATGATGTCTCAGAGATACAAAAATTAACTGTAGAATTGAAACGTGCAAGACAACTCATTCGAAATTTAGAAGCAAAGTATACTTTTTCTGACATTGTTGCATCATCAGATGAGATGAAACTTGCTTTAGAACAAGCAAGAGTTGGTGCAAAGACACCTGCCACTGTATTACTACGAGGAGAATCAGGTACTGGTAAAGAACTATTTGCTCATGCTATTCATAATGAAAGTAAAAGAAAACACAACAAATTTTTACGTATTAATTGTGCATCAATGACACCTACTCAATTAGAAAGTGAACTATTTGGGTATGAAGAAGGAGCCTATCCAGGTGTGAAGCATGGAACTAAGAAGGGACTCTTTGAAGAGGCTCATCAAGGAAGCGTTTTCATAGACGAGATTGGTGATCTTCCTTTACATGTTCAAACTAAACTTCTTCGACTTTTACAGGAAGGAGAAGTTGTAAGAATTGGTGGGACTAAACCTATTCATGTTGATGTTCGTATCATCGCAGCTACACACCAAAATTTAGAGAGGGCTATAGTCAATGGAACATTCAGAGAGGATCTCTATTATCGACTGAATCGTCTTCCTATCTTTATTCCTCCATTAAGAGAGAGTACAGAAGATATTGATCAGCTCATTTATCATCTTATGAATCGATTAAATCAGGATTATGGACGACATGTAACTACAATTTCACAGGATGCTCTACAATACTTAAAAGATTATCATTGGCCTGGGAATGTACGTGAGTTGGAGAATATCATTGGTAGAGCGATGATTTTTATGAGTATGAATGACACAATTATTCAAAAGGAGCACCTTCCACATTTAGAAAAGGAAAACCGATTAGAGGAAATTATTTATTTTACACCTAAGGGAGATTCATTACCTGTGATGGTGGAGCAGTTTGAAAGACAAATGATAAAGGATACCATGAAAAAGCTTAAAGGGAATAAATCAGAGACAGCAAGGCAACTTGGAATTTCATTAAGAAATTTATATTATAAGATGGAAAAACTAGAAATTGATATGTAGGAATTGCAGAAAAAGGGGTGGTAAGGTGAATTTAAAATCGTTACTCGATCGGTCATTCCAGAGCAGCCCAGTTACTGTTGCAGTAGCTCAAGCGGCAGATTCAGAAGTGATTTTAGCAATAAAAGAAGCAGTAAAAATAGGTTTGGCCTCTTTTATTTTGATTGGAGACGAAGCTGAACTTGTTCCGTTATTAAATAATGCAAAATTAGATCACAAGGGTCCACGGATTCAAATTCTTCACCAGAAGACAGAGGCAGGATGTGTCCAAAAGGCAGTAGAAGAAGTAAGGGAAGGTAGAGCCCAAATTTTAATGAAAGGGAATCTACAAACAAAAACGCTCTTACAATCGGTTCTGAACAGGGAGAATGGCTTAAGGAATGGGAAAGTCTTATCACATGTTTCTGTATTCGAATTTCCTACACAGAACAGGTTGTTTCTTCTGACAGATGCCGCAATGAACGTTGCTCCTTCTTTAAAAGACAAAACAATGATTGTTCAAAATGCAGTAGAGGTTGCACGTTCTATTGGTATTCAGTTACCTAAAGTAGCTCCTCTAGCAGCTGTGGAAGTCGTCAATGAATCTATGCCAGCTTCGGTTGATGCTGCTCTGTTGTCTCAAATGCAAAAACGTGGGCAAATAGCAGACTGTATAATAGATGGTCCGCTGGCGTTTGATATAGCCATTTCAAAAGAGGCGGCACTCCATAAAAAAATTGAATCGCCAGTTGCAGGAGAAGCGGATATTCTACTTGTACCAACGATAGAAGTTGGGAATGCTTTATATAAATCTTTTGTTTATTTTGCGCAAGCAAAAGTCGCCGGTATTATATATGGAGCAAAATCACCAATTGTTTTGACCTCTCGAGCCGATTCGGCAGAGAGTAAATTATATTCTTTAGCGTTAGCAATTTGTTCAGTGAACAAAAATTAAGGGAGGAATTAATGATGGAAATTTTCAAGTATATGGAGAAATACGATTATGAGCAATTATTGTTTTGTCAGGATGAGCAAAGTGGTTTGAAAGCAATTATTGCCATTCATGACACTACCTTAGGACCAGCGCTAGGTGGAACTCGCTATTGGACCTATGGTTCGGAGGCGGAGGCTATAGAAGATGCTCTTCGTCTTGCAAAGGGAATGACTTATAAAAATGCAGCAGCAGGATTGAATCTAGGTGGAGGTAAGACGGTTATCATGGCTGACCCTAAAAAAGGGAAAAATGAAGCTATGTTCCGTGCCTTTGGTCGCTTTATTCAAGGCTTAAACGGTCGTTACATAACTGCAGAAGATGTCGGTACTACTGAGCAGGATATGGATATTATTCATGAGGAAACAGATTACGTTACAGGTATTTCCAAAGAATTCGGTTCTTCAGGAAATCCTTCCCCAGTAACGGCCTATGGTGTCTATCGTGGTATGAAAGCAGCAGCAAAAGATGCTTTCGGTACAGATTCCTTAGAAGGTAAGGTGATTGCAGTTCAAGGTGTCGGACATGTAGCTTACTCTCTTTGTAGTCACCTTCATAAAGAAGGTGCTAAATTGATTGTCACTGACATTAATAAATCTGCTGTTCAGCGTGTTGTAGAAGATTTTGGAGCACAAGCAGTTGAAGTTGATGAAATTTACGGTGTGGATTGTGATATCTATTCTCCATGTGCACTTGGAGCAACCATTAACGATGAAACCATTCCGCAGTTGAAAGCAAAAGTAATTGCGGGTGCAGCTAATAATCAATTAAAAGATACAAAGCATGGAGATATCATCCATGAACTTGGAATCAGTTATGCCCCTGATTATGTGATTAATGCCGGTGGCGTAATAAATGTTGCGGATGAATTGTATGGCTATAACAGAGAGCGTGCAATGAAAAGAGTGGAAACGATTTATGATAATGTTGCAAGAGTATTTGAGATAGCAAAACGTGATAATATTCCGACTTACGTAGCAGCTGATCGAATGGCTGAGGAAAGAATAGAAGGAATGCAACGCTCTAGAAGACAATTCCTTCAAAATGGACACCACATCTTGAGTCATCGTAAAAATTAAGTTTTCAACGGAGGTCAATCACATTGGATTCAAACACCTATCGAGTCTTGGTCATTAACCCTGGGTCAACTTCAACAAAAATAGGGGTTTTTGAAAATGATCAATGCATTTTCGAAAAAACAATACGGCATAAGTCAGAAGAAACAGCAAATTTCCAAACGATTATTCATCAATATGAGTTTCGAAAAAGAATGATTTTGGACACGTTAGATCATGAAGGGATTAGTATTTCTCGATTAGATGCTGTCTGTGGTCGCGGGGGACTATTGCGACCAATTGAAGGTGGCACCTATGAAGTAAATGAGAAGATGCTAGAAGATTTGAGAAATGGGTTCAACGGCGAGCATGCTTCTAATTTAGGGGGGATCCTAGCCCATGAAATAGCAAGTGGATTAAATATTCCAGCCTATATTGTAGACCCTGTAGTTGTCGATGAATTAGATGAAGTAGCTCGTGTATCTGGTGTTCCTGAAATACCGCGGAAAAGCATTTTTCATGCCTTAAACCAGAAGGCCGTTGCAAGAAAAGCTTCCAAGGAATTGCAAAAGGACTATAAGGAATTAAATCTAATTGTAACTCATATGGGTGGAGGAATTACTGTTGGTGCCCATCATAAGGGAAAAGTAATCGATGTGAACAATGGATTGCATGGCGAAGGACCTTTTTCACCGGAACGTGCAGGGACTGTTCCTGCCGGAGATCTAGTGGCACTTTGTTATTCGGGAGAGTATTATCTTGAAGAAATGATGAAAAAGCTGGTTGGTCAAGGCGGACTTGTGGCTTATTTAAAGACAAATGATGCTCTGCAAGTAGAAAAGATGATTGAACAAGGCGATCAACATGCAGAGTTTATTTATGATGCTATGGCATATCAAATAGCAAAAGAAATAGGTTCGATGAGTGCTGTTTTGCAAGGACAGGTGGATGCCATTGTTTTAACAGGTGGGTTAGCCTACGGAAAGAAATTTGTTCATAGAATTTCTTCTCGTGTTGATTGGATTGCAGACATATTGGTATATCCAGGTGAAAATGAATTAGAAGCCCTAAATGCAGGGACAGTTAGGGTATTAAGTGGGAAAGAGCTTCCCAAACAATATCCAAATTAAGATAAAAGGAGGGATTTCATGGCGGAAGAATATGATCTTGTCGTATTAGGCGGAGGAACAGGTGGGTACGTTGCTGCTGTTAGAGCCTCCCAATTGGGGATGAAGGTAGCGGTTGTAGAAAAAGAAAAACTTGGTGGAACATGCCTACATAAGGGGTGCATTCCATCTAAAGCATTGTTACGGAGTGCAGAAGTTTTTAGACAAACTAAAGAAGCTGACAAATACGGAATTTCCACAGGAGGTTCCACCTTACACTTCGATCAAGTACAAACAAGAAAAAATGATATAGTAGAGCAACTTCATAAAGGTGTCCAAATGCTCATGAAAAAAGGGAAAATAGATGTGTATGAAGGATTCGGACGAATTTTAGGACCATCTATTTTTTCTCCGATGCCTGGAACGATTTCTGTAGAGTATGCAAATGGGGACGAAAATACAATGATCGTCCCAAAAAATGTATTGATTGCTACAGGCTCAAGGCCAAGAACATTACCAGGACTTGAGATTGATGGAGAAAAGGTAATTACTTCAGATGAGGCTCTTCAGATGGAAAAGCTACCTTCTTCCATACTAATCATCGGTGGAGGAGTAATTGGTATTGAATGGGCCTCTATGTTATCAGATTTTGGTGTAGAAGTAACGGTGGTTGAATATCTCGATCGAATTTTACCAACTGAGGATGAGGATATTTCCAAGGAAATGAAACGCCTATTGAAAAGAAAAGGCGTTAAGATAGTAACAGAAGCTAAAGTTCTTCCAGAGACGTTAGTAAAAGGAGAAAAGGTTTCTATTGCTGCCGAAAGAAAAGGGAACCAAGAAACGTTTGAAGCAGACCAAATCTTAGTATCGGTTGGAAGGCAGCCTAATGTATCAGATATTGGTTTAGAAAATACCGACATTATTGTGGAAAAAGGCGCAATCCAAACTAATCGATATTACCAAACAAAGGAATCACATATCTATGCTATTGGAGATGTGATTGGTGGATTACAGTTAGCTCATGTTGCTTCCCATGAAGGGATTATTGCTGTTGAACATATGGCCAATGGAAATCCAGTTCCAATGGATCCTGATTTAGTACCTACCTGCATTTATTCTAATCCAGAAGTGTCTAGTGTTGGACTAACAGAGGCTCAAGCAAAAGAAAAAGGATTTAACGTGAAGACTGGTAAATTTATGTTTAAGGCCATTGGGAAAGCGCTAGTGTATGGAGAGTCAGATGGTTTTGTGAAAATTATTGCTGATAAAGACACAGATGATTTGTTAGGAGTTCATATGATTGGTCCACACGTGACTGATCTTATATCAGAAGCTGGGCTTGCTAAGGTACTTGACGCCACCCCGTGGGAGATCGCTCACACCATACACCCACATCCTACATTATCAGAAGCGATTGGGGAAGCAGCGCTTGCTGTAGATGGGAAACAAATTCACGGATAAAAGAGAGGAATGGAGGGGTTTACTTTGTCAAACCTTCGTCACGAAGAATTGGGCTTATCAAATGATGATGTCCTTGAGATGTTTCGAACGATGTTATTAGCTCGTAAAATTGATGAACGTATGTGGCTGTTAAACAGAGCAGGAAAAATTCCTTTTGTTATCTCTTGTCAAGGGCAGGAAGCAGCTCAAGTTGGAGCAGCTTTCGCTCTTGATAGAGAAAAGGATTATGTTTTGCCGTATTATCGTGATATGGGAATAGTTTTAACCTTTGGGATGACTGCAAAGGATCTAATGTTATCTGGCTTTGCTAAGGAAGAAGACCCTAACTCTGGTGGTCGACAAATGCCTGGACATTTTGGACAAAAGAAAAACCGTATAGTAACCGGTTCATCTCCAGTAACAACTCAGGTGCCTCATGCTGTAGGTATTGCTTTGGCTGGGAAAATGGAAAAAAAGGACTTTATTACGTTTGTAACCTTTGGTGAAGGGTCATCTAATCAGGGAGATTTTCATGAGGGTGCTAACTTTGCGGGTGTCCACAAACTTCCTGTAATTTTCATGGTTGAAAATAACAAATATGCAATCTCAGTCCCTGTTTCCAAACAATTGGCTTGTGAAAAGGTATCAGACCGCGCGATTGGTTATGGGATGCCAGGGTATACAGTTGACGGTAATGATCCACTAGAGGTTTACGCAGCTGTAAAAGAAGCGGCAGAGCGAGGGAGAAAAGGGGAAGGGCCTACTTTAATTGAAACTGTGTCGTACCGCTTAACTCCTCATTCCAGTGATGACGATGATCGAACATATAGGGAAAAAGAAGAAGTGGATGAAGCAAAGAAAAAGGATTCTATTCATACATTTGCGAAATATTTAAAGGATGCAGGAATCCTGACAGATGAAATTCAGTCATCTATGGAAGATGAAATTAAAAAACTAGTTGATGAAGCAACTGATTATGCGGAGGCGGCTGCTTATGCGGAACCAGAACATGCTCTTCGTTATGTGTATGAGGAAGGGGGAGAAGCCTAATGGCTATTATTTCTTATATACAGGCCGTTACTCAAGCCTTACGAGAGGAAATGACTCGTGATGAAAAGGTATTTGTTTTAGGAGAGGATGTCGGTAAGCGTGGGGGAGTATTTCGAGCTACCGATGGGCTTTACAACCAATTTGGTCAGGATCGAGTGATTGATACTCCTTTAGCTGAATCAGCCATAGCTGGAGTTGGAATTGGGGCTGCCATGTATGGGATGAGACCTGTAGCTGAGATCCAATTTGCAGATTTTATCATGCCAGCTGTAAATCAAATCATTTCAGAGGCTGCGAAAATACGCTATCGTTCCAATAACGATTGGAACTGTCCAATTACCATTCGTGCACCATATGGTGGTGGCGTTCACGGAGCCCTATACCATTCACAATCAGTAGAGGCAGTCTTTGCTAACCAACCAGGGCTTAAAATCGTTATGCCTTCCACTCCTTATGATGTAAAAGGCCTTCTTAAAGCAGCAATTCGCGATAATGACCCAGTATTATTCTTCGAACATAAGAGAGCATACCGTTTGATTAAAGGAGAGGTGCCTGATGAAGACTATACACTTCCTATTGGGAAAGCGGATGTAAAACGAGAGGGTGACGACATAACTGTTATCACCTATGGTCTTTGTGTACATTTTGCGTTACAGGCAGCTGAAAAATTGGCAGAAGAGGGTATCACTGCTCACATATTGGATTTAAGAACGATTTATCCATTAGATAAAGAGGCTATTATTGAAGCAGCTTCAAAAACCGGGAAGGTCCTTCTTGTAACAGAAGACAATAAAGAAGGAAGTATTATCGGTGAAGTCGCAGCCATTATTGCTGAAAACTGTTTATTTGATTTGGATGCACCTATCCAAAGGCTTGCTGGTCCAGATGTTCCAGCAATGCCTTATGCTCCAACAATGGAAAAACACTTCACGGTTAATCCAGATAAAGTAGAAAAAGCAATGAGAGAGCTTGCTAAATACTAATCGGTTATAAAGGAGGGATCCATCTTGGCGATTGAAAAAATAAACATGCCTCAACTAGGAGAAAGTGTGACAGAAGGTACAATTAGTACATGGCTAGTTAAAGTGGGGGATCATGTAAATAAATATGATCCATTAGCGGAAGTCATGACAGATAAAGTAAATGCTGAAGTCCCGTCTTCTTTTACAGGTGTAATTAAAGAAATTGTGGCCCAAGAAGGTGAAACAATTTCAGTTGGGGAATTGATGTGTTATATGGATACAGAAGGTGGAGAGGTGGAAAATACAGCAGAACAAAAAGCTGCTAACCAGGCTTCTGAACAAACAGAAGATCCAGTTACCTCAGAAGATCAATCCATGAAAAAACGTTACTCACCTGCTGTTCTTCGTTTAGCTCAAGAAAATGATATTGATTTATCACAAGTGTCTGGTTCAGGTCGCGGAGGAAGAATTACTCGTAAGGATGTTGAAAAAGTCATTGAAAGTGGCAACATCCCTAAACCGACCCAAACTACAAATCAAGAAGAGAAGGTAGTTGAAAAACCGGTAAGTACAGCAACTCAAACTCCAGCGGCACAACCTGTAGCTTCTCAACCTGGCGATGTGGAAATTCCTGTTACTGGAGTAAGAAAAGCGATTGCGCAAAATATGGTTCGAGCTAAACAAGAAATTCCACATGCGTGGATGATGGTAGAGGTAGACGTTACAAACCTGGTGTCTTATAGAAATCAAGAAAAGGATGCTTTTAAAACAAAAGAAGGGTATAGTCTTACGTATTTCGCCTTCTTCGTAAAGGCAGTTTCTCAAACATTAAAAGAATTCCCACAGCTTAATAGTACATGGGCTGGAGATAAGATCATTCAGAAAAAAGATATTAACTTATCTATTGCCGTTGCAAAAGATGATCAGTTATTTGTCCCTGTGATCAAACATGCAGATGAAAAGAATATTAAAGGAATTGCTAGAGAAATAAATGAGCTTGCACAAAAGGCAAGAGCAGGAAAGCTTACTTCCTCCGATATGGAAGGAGGAACCTTTACCGTAAACAATACTGGTTCCTTTGGCTCCGTTCAATCGATGGGCGTCATTAATTACCCACAAGCGGCGATTTTACAAGTAGAATCTATTGTTAAGCGTCCAATGATCATTGATGGAATGTTTGCTGCACGAGATATGGTCAATTTATGTCTGTCACTTGATCATCGAGTTTTAGATGGATTGATCTGTGGTCAATTCCTTTCAAAATTAAAAGAACGTTTGGAATCTATATCAAAAGATACAACGCCGATTTACTAAGACTGCAGTCATGCAGTCTTTTTTAACAGATAGGAAAGTATAAAATTTGTCTAGCTCCAGCGCCCTATCGACTAGAGTCGGTTCCCTCCTCTCCATCGATAAGTCAACATCGATGAAGGAGGTTCGGTTAAAAACGCGACATCCGATTACTCGGCCCACCGAAAACATTTGTCGCAACACCGAACTGACTCGCAGGATGCGAGCCCTCGTGAACCGTGTTTCCTTTATCTCGGAGGATCGTAGGCTAAAACCGCCACATCGTGTGGCAACGCCTACGTGACCCACATCCTGTGGGCCCCACCGCCTTACGTCGATGATCGAGGGCGCTTGCGCTTTTCTTACAAGATAAGAGAAAGTGTAAAATTTATCATAAAAGTTTGTACTCAAGAGAGTAAGGAATTCTAAAAAGCAAAATACGCTTTTTAGAATTCCTTTAACAAACTCCAAGTTTTCTAAATTTTTCTAGTAACAACCGATTGGACTAACCTCCTCTTTTGCTGAATAGTATGGTACTAGACTTTTTATCGAGGGGGGATTTCTGTGAGAAGAAGAAACCCTAAACCAATCCTTTTAATTAGCATAGTCCTTTTGATTGTAATATCAGGATTCATAGCCTATCAATTTACTCCTAGTGTTCAAGCAAAAAAAATCGTTCAGGATTTTTATTCCTACGAGCAGAGTGGTGATTTTGATGATTCATGGGAACTACTTCATCCACAAATAATGGATAGGCTTGATAAGTTCACTTATTTGGAAACACGGTCTAAGATGCTGTTGTTAAGCTTTGATGTGAATACCTTCTCTTATGAAGTGGGTCATGCGAACAAGATGAAAAATTGGGCCTTTGAAAAAAACGGAAATTCTTTCGATGTAGTATATGAGTTTCCAGTCACTCTTGCCTATGAAAGTAAGTTTGGCAATTTTACTATTCAGCAGAAAGTGTATGTTACAATGGAAGAGGATGAATGGAGGATCTTATGGGATTATAAATAATCTCGTAGAAGTGATTTAGCTCATTGAATCTGGTAGGAAATACTGCTACTATGAACTTAGTAAATATTTTCATTTAAAGGGGTTAGGGAGAATGGAATTTAATATATTTATGAATGATGTTGTTCAGTCTGCACGTCAGGATATAGTAAATGCAGGATTTACTGAATTAAAAACACTTGAAGAGGTTGACCAAGCACTAGCTAAAAAAGGAACAACTTTGGTAATGATAAACTCAGTTTGTGGATGTGCGGGTGGTGTTGCTAGACCAGCTGCTGCGAATGCTATTCATTTTGACAAGCGCCCCGACCAGTTAGTGACAGTTTTTGCTGGTCAAGACAAAGAAGCAACAGAAAGAGCACGTGAATATTTTGAAGGTTATCCGCCTTCATCACCATCTTTTGCTTTTTTAAAGGACGGGAAAATTGTAACGATGGTAGAACGTCATGATATTGAAGGATTTAGTCCCGTTGAAGTTATCGCTAAATTGCAGAAAATTTTTGACGAACATTGTGAAGAGATATAAGATGAGGATGGTCGGTTTCGACCATCCTTTTTAGTATCAGCTATTTATAAGTTGGAGTGAAAAAAATGGGGTTTCCTATTTTAAAAGATAATAAAGTATAAAATCTGTCTAGCATCAGTGAAAAAGCTTCATAGGATAATCTTCGAAGTTTTTTCCCAAGTAATCGCAGGAAGGAAAGCTACTAAGAGCTACTTCGCAGAAAAAAGTGTTTTTCTTGTTTCGAGGGGCAGCCTGTCGACTAGAGTCGGTTTCCTCATCTCAAGTCGATAAAGGAGGTTTGGTTTAAAACGCGACACCCTGGCCTGAGGTTACTCGTCCATCGAAATCATTTGTCGCAACACCGAACGGACTAGCATTCTGTGAGCCCTCGTTCATCGTGTTTCCTTTATCTTAGAGATAAAGGAACATAGGCTAAATTCACCACTACCTGTTGGGACTATGACTACTCGTCCCTCCGAAAAGAGTGGAAACGCCTACGTGACTCATCTCCTTACGTCGATGTTCAGGGATGCTTACACTTTTTAAAAAAGGCGGTTTAAGAATCGATGAAAATAGGATATCGTACGATAAAAACAGCAATAGGCGCTCCTATTGCGATATGGATAGCGCAATTATTGCAGCTCGAAAATTATGCCTCTGCTGCTATTTTAACTATTCTTTGTATCCAAGTAACTAGAAAAAGGTCGGTTCTAAGTGCCTGGTCTCGATTAGTAGCTTGTATATTAGCGATCTTGTTTTCTTTTGTCTTTTTTGAAGTATTAGGCTATGATCCTTATGTTTTTGGTCTTTTGTTGTTGTTATTTATACCAGCAACCGTGAAACTGAAAGTAACCGAAGGAATCGTTTCAAGTACAGTTATCATTCTTCATTTATTTAACTTCGGTGCTATTGGCATGCAGGAAATATTGAATGAGGTTCTGATCATTTTGGTTGGGCTAGGCACAGCATTAATTATGAATTTGTATATGCCAAGTCTGGAAAATAATCTCCAAAAAATTCAAAAGAAAGTAGAAGATAATTTTTCCATCGTATTAAAAGAGATTGCGAATTTTTTAAGAAACGGAGATTTATCTTGGACTGGAAAAGAGCTTACGGAAACATCTAAATTATTAGATCAAGCTATGAATGTTGCTTTTCATGACGTGGAAAATCATATGCTTCGACGGAATACTTATTCTTATTTTTATTATTTCAAAATGCGAACAAAACAATTTGAACATTTGGAAAGAATGGTCCCATTAGTAAGTCGTATTTCCAATACTTACGAACAGAATCATGATATGGCTGATTTTTTTGAAACACTTGGAAAAGCGGTTCATCCTGGAAATACAGCATCGATCTTCCTAGATAAGTTACATGTTTTGAAGGAGAACTTTCGTAATCAAGACCTCCCAATTACACGAAATGAGTTTGAAACGAGGGCTAATTTGTTTGCGCTACTTGGAGAAATTGAACAATATCTTTTGATTAAAAATTCGTTTGTGTACGATGTCCCAAGTGAAAATAAGAAGAGAAAATTTGCAAAAACATAATTTAAATGTATGAATTATAAAAACCGAAGGGAATCTATGGGTAAGGTGGTGTTCATATGAAAGCATTATCTTTGGCCTTACTCCTCTTTATTTCTCCCTTGTGGCCTTTTGGAGAAAATCCAACTCCAGGTTTCCCTTATGTGATCGTCAATGTAGAGAGTAATGAATTAGCTTTCATTGATGATAATCAAATAAAAGGAATAGAAAAAGTAGCAACTGGAATTGGAGATGCTACTCCTTTAGGGGAATTTACTATTATTGTAAAAGCAAAGAATCCTTATTATCGAAAAAAGAATATTCAAGGGGGGTCTCCTGAAAATCCATTAGGAACACGTTGGATTGGATTTAATGCAAAGGGGACGGATGGAAGGATCTATGGAGTTCATGGAACAAACCAACCGGACTCTATAGGGAAAAAAGTATCGAACGGATGCATTCGCATGAGAAATGAAGTTGTAGAAATTTTATACGAAAAAATTCCTATTGGTACTAAAATATTAGTTACTAATCGAGAGGAATCCTTTCAACAATTAGCTAAGGAACATCACGCGATGAAGTAAATGAAAAAGCTTTCGAACAAATCCGAAAGCTTTTTGACAGATAAGAAAGTATAAATTTTGTCTAGCTCCAGCGAGTGATCTTCGAAGTTTTTGCCCCCGAGTAATCGCACAAAGGAAAGCTACATAGAGCTACTTCGCAGAAACAAGTGTTTTTCTTGTTTCGAGGGGCGCTTGCGCTTTTCTTACAAGATAAGAAAGTATAAAATTTGTCTAGCTCCAGCGCCCTATCGACTAGAGTCGGTTCCCTCCTCTCCATCGATAAGTCAACATCGATTCACTTCGTGAACCGTGTTTCCTTTATCTCGCTCGATGAGGTCCACCGCCTTACGTCGATGATCGAGGGGCGCTTGCGCTTTTCTTATATCAATTTAAAAGATTATTTCTTAAGAGAATCATCTTTACTATTTTCATTGATAAAATATCTTTTTATAAAAAGAAGCTTGCGCCAGCTACTAGTGTAGACAAAACCATAGAAATAATCATAAGATAGACAATTACTTTTTGACGGCGCTCACGCTTTGATTTCTTTTTAGGCACTGTATGCTGATGTTTATTGACTTTAGCCATGGTTAATCCTCCTTTAAAGACAGACTCTTATCCTATTTTACAACCATCTTGCCAACAGGACAAGCGTAAAATGGTTGAAGTGAAGTCCATTCTGTACATATAATGATATATAAGTAAGGTTTTTTAAATGAGTAGAACAGGGGAGGAAAAGAGTTCATGACGAATGATAATGAGGGAAAAATGAAATGGGAAGAAGAAGTAGAAAAGATATGTAAGCGTTTCCCTGAAAGGAAGGACCCCTTTACAACTAGTTCATCGATTCCTGTAAAGAGAATGTATGAGCCAGGAATTGTAGATGATGAATATGAGAAGCAATTAGGCTATCCTGGTCAATATCCCTTTACAAGAGGTATTCAGCCGACCATGTATCGTAGTCGGCTATGGACAATGCGCCAGTACGCAGGATTCGGTTCTGCAAAAGAAACTAATCAGCGATTTCGTTATTTATTAGAACAAGGTCAAACAGGACTCTCCGTCGCGTTTGATCTTCCTACACAAATTGGATATGACTCTGATGATCCTATGTCGCTTGGGGAAGTAGGGAAAGTAGGAGTTGCGATCGATAGCTTACATGATATGGAAGAACTTTTTAATCAGATCCCGTTAGACAAAGTAAGTACATCAATGACAATTAATGCACCTGCAGCTGTTCTTTTATGTATGTACCAGGCAGTCGGAGAAAAACAGGGGGTTGATCCTAGTAAACTAACAGGTACCATCCAGAATGACATACTGAAAGAATACATAGCAAGAGGTACTTATATTTTTCCCCCAAAACCGTCAATGAGATTAATCACTGATATTTTCTCATATTGCCAAACAAACTTACCGAAATTTAATACGATAAGCATTTCGGGATACCATATTCGTGAGGCTGGTTCTACTGCTGTCCAAGAGATCGCCTTTACATTAGCTAATGGGATGGCTTATGTGGATGCTGCTATAGAAGTTGGTTTAGAAGTTGATGATTTTGCTCCACGATTAGCGTTTTTCTTTAACGCACATAATAACTTCTTTGAAGAAATAGCTAAATTTCGAGCCGCAAGAAGAATATGGGCAAAAATCATGAAGGAAAAGTATCATGCGAAAAATCCAAAGAGCTGGAAACTAAGGTTCCATACTCAAACAGGTGGTTCAACTTTAACCGCACAGCAACCAGACAATAATATTGTAAGGGTTGCCCTACAAGCTCTTTCTGCTGTTTTAGGAGGTACACAGAGCCTACACACTAATTCAAGGGATGAAGCATTAGCTTTACCGACTGAGGAGTCAGCTCGTATTGCATTAAGAACCCAACAAATCATAGCTTATGAAAGTGGTGTAGCGGATACAATTGATCCATTGGGTGGCTCGTATTTTGTTGAAGAATTAACAAATCAGATAGAAAAAGAAGTAGAAGCCTATTTTGAAAAAATAGAAGATTTAGGTGGAGCGGTTCAGGCTGTAGAGGATGGATACATGCAACGAGAAATCCACCAGGCTTCCTATGAAACTCAGAAAAAAATGGAGAGGAAAGAAGAAATTATTGTAGGTATGAATGCCTTTCAAGTAGGCGAAGAGGTAAATCCTGATTTGCTTACAATTAATGAAGAGCTTGAGAGGGACCAAGTAGAAAAGCTTCAAAAAAGAAAGCAAAATAGAGATCAAAATCAGGTAGAACAAACTTTAAAACAAATAAAATGGGCAGCTAGTCATGAAAAAGAAAACGTAATGCCTTATATCTACGAAGCTGTTAAAGCCTATGCCACAATTGGTGAAATTTGCGATGTGCTTCGAAAAGAGTTTGGAGAGTTTAGAGGGGTTTAACATTAAAAAGGGGGAGAAACTAAACATGAGAGAAAAAATTCGTGTATTAATGGCAAAGGCGGGGCTGGATGGCCATGATAGGGGAGCATTGGTCATTTCGCAAGCCTTGAGGGATCATGGAATGGAAGTTATTTATACGGGGTTGCGGCAAACACCTGAGCAAATTGTCCAAGCTGCTATACAAGAGGATGTTCATATGATTGGATTGTCTTCTTTGTCAGGAGCACATCGCACGCTATTTCCAAAGGTTATGGAGGAATTAAAGAAAAGAGGGGCTGAGGATATTCCTGTTATAGGGGGTGGAGTTATTCCGTTTGAAGATATTCCTTTTTTGGAAGAAGTAGGGGTCCAAAAAATATTTACTCCTGGAACATCGACTGAAGCAATAGCAAAGTATATCCAGGCTAAAATAAACGGAGAGGGTGGTTCATTGGAGCCACCTGAAAAAATTACCCATATTGGCATTGCTGTTCATAAAATAGAAGAAGCTCTCCCTTTCTATACTAATCAATTGGGTCTGTCTTTAGAAGCAATAGAAGAGATAGAGACAGAAAAGGTTAAAGTTGCCTTTTTAAAGATTGGAGAAAGCCGGTTAGAGTTACTTGAACCAACTAGTGATGAATCCCCAATTGCTAAATTTTTAGTTAAAAAAGGAGAAGGGATCCACCATATTGCATTAAAAGTTAAACAAATTGAACAAAGATTATCAGAATGGAAAGAACAAGGTATTCCTCTATTAAATGAAGAACCTAAAGAGGGAGCTCATAATACAAAAATTGCTTTTCTTCACCCAAAAGCAGCACATGGTGTGTTATTTGAACTGTGCGAAGAAAAAGAGGAGGGGAAAAGTTAGTGGATATTTATCAAAAAATTAATGAGTTGTATGAACGCCGACGTGAAGTAGAACTGGGTGGTGGAGACGAAAAAATTAAAAAACAATGGGATAAAGGAAAAATGACGGCAAGAGAAAGAATTAACTATCTTGTAGACGAAGATAGTTTTGTAGAACTATACCCATTTATGGAACATCGTGCTCAAGATTTTGGCATGAAGGATCAACATGCTCCTGGAGAAGGAGTTGTTACGGGTTATGCTAAAATTGATAGGCGGCCTGTTTACCTCTTTGCACAAGATTTTACGGTATTTGGTGGAGCTCTTGGTGAAATGCACGGAAAAAAGATAGCAGCAGTCATGGACTTAGCTGCCAAATCCGGAGTTCCTTTTATTGGTTTAAACGATTCCGGTGGTGCACGGATACAGGAAGGAGTTTCTTCCTTAGATGGATATGGTCAGGTTTTTTATCGAAACTCTATTTATTCTGGGGTTATTCCTCAAATCTCAGTTATTATGGGACCGTGCGCTGGAGGAGCGGTATATTCTCCAGCCATTACAGACTTTGTTATTATGGTAGAAGAAACTTCAAAAATGTTCATTACTGGACCTAAAGTAATAGAGACTGTAACCGGTGAAAAGATATCTTCTGAAGACCTCGGTGGAGCTGATGTGCATAATTCGAAAAGTGGCAATGCTCACTTAAAAGCAAAAACAGAGGAAGAAGCTTTAGATTATGTAAGGAAACTGATTAGTTATTTACCTTCAAACAATAGAGAAAAGCCTCCATATGTGGAAGTATCTTCAAAGAAGAGTGATTATTGCGAGAATTTAACAGATTTGGTTCCTTTTGATCCAATTCGCCCTTATGATGTGAGGACTATTATAAAGGAAGTAGCGGATGAGGAGTCATTTTTTGAGATTCATCCTGACTTTGCTAAAAATATAGTGGTTGGATTTGCTCGTATCGACGGCAATACTGTGGGATTAGTGTGTAATCAACCTAAACATTTAGCTGGGAGTTTAGATATTGATTCGAGTGATAAGGCAGCCCGGTTTATCCGTTTTTGTGATTGTTTCCAAATTCCCATTATTACTTTTGAAGATGTCACAGGATTTTTCCCAGGGATTAAACAGGAACACGGTGGAATTATTCGGCACGGAGCGAAAATCTTGTATGCTTACTCAGAGGCAACCGTACCAAAGATTACAGTCATTACTCGAAAAGCTTATGGTGGAGCCTATGTGGCTTTGAATAGTAAATCTATTGGAGCCGACTTGGTATATGCATGGCCAAATGCGGAAATTGCAGTTATGGGACCTGAGGGAGCTGCAAATATTATTTTTGCAAAAGAAATTCAAAATAGTCCTGACCCAGAATCAACAAGACAAAAAAAGATTTTGGAGTATCGCGAAAGGTTCGCTAACCCATATGTAGCTGCTTCCTTAGGGATGGTCGATGATGTAATAGATCCACGCGAGACTAGAAAATTTTTAATGAAAGGGCTTGATATGCTCTCAAACAAACATCTTGACCTTCCAACTAAAAAACATGGCAATCTTCCTCTGTAAGGGAAAAATTTGACTAAATGTACTCACTTCGCTAACGTTAAGTAGTGGAATGATTTCCTGTCGACTAGAGGAGGATGCCTTATGGTAAATCAAGAGAGATTAATTAATGAATTTTTTGAACTTGTACAAGTGGATTCAGAAACTAAAAATGAAGCCGAAATTGCTAAAGTATTAAAGAAAAAATTTGGAGACCTTGGTCTAGAGGTTTTTCAGGATGATACGACAGAGCAAACGGGGCACGGTGCAGGAAATTTAATATGCACTCTAAAAGGATCGATAGATGACGTAGACCCCATCTATTTTACTTCTCACATGGATACGGTGGTTCCAGGAGTGGGAATTAAACCTTCTATTAAGGATGGATATATAGTTTCTGACGGAACAACTATTTTAGGGGCTGATGATAAAGCAGGCCTTGCAGCAATGCTTGAAGCCATTCGTGTCCTTAAAGAAAATTCTATTGAACACGGAACTATTCAATTTGTCATAACAGTGGGAGAAGAATCAGGATTGGTGGGTGCAAAAGTTTTAGATCCTAATAAGATTATTGCTAAATATGGGTATGCTATTGATAGTGATGGAAAAGTAGGAAATATTGTTGTTGCAGCACCTAACCAAGCTAAGCTACAGATTATTGCTAGAGGTAAAACTGCTCATGCAGGTGTTGCGCCTGAAAAGGGAATTTCTGCTATTACGTTGGCATCCAAGGCCATTACTAAAATGCCTCTTGGACGAATCGATGAGGAAACAACAGCCAATATTGGACGGTTCCAAGGAGGTCAGCAAACCAACATAGTTTGTGACTATGTGGAGATTTTAGCTGAAGCACGATCACTGGTTCGGGAAAAGCTAGATATACAAGTAGAAAAAATGAAAAAGGCTTTTGAAGAGGCTGCAGAAGAACTAGGTGGAAAAGTAGAAATTAACGTAACCATAATGTATCCAGGTTTCAAGCAAAAAGAAGGAGATCATGTGGTAGAGGTTGCTCGAGAAGCAGCTAAAAACATTGGAAGAACAAGTGAATTACTAAAGAGTGGTGGGGGAAGTGATGCGAATGTCATTGCTGGCTTTGGAATCCCTACGGTCAATTTGTCTGTGGGTTATGAAGATATCCACACCACTAATGAAAAAATTCCAGTAGAAGAATTAGTGAAGATAGCAGAACTAGTAATAGAGATCGTAAAAGTAACCCCCAAAAAACGATAACACATAACAGAACCCCACCTCATTTCGATGGTTATGAGCTGGGGTTTTGTTATTTCCGAATACTTAAACTGTCATTGGATAGAATGAAAATAAACTTTAGGTAAGTTTTCCAAAAAATATAGGTTAACTATGTATGTCTTTTGGGTATAAACAATATGATAAATATATGTTATAATATCGCTGTGAAAACCTGTGTAATTAGTTTTTTACCACAGAACAAATGTCCGCGCTAAAAGGACAATGCGGTATTATCTACGAACAAGAACACTTACATATGAATAGAATAATTAGGAGGTTTGTTCCCATGGCAAAAGTATTGCAAGAATTTTTACAATCAAACTTAGAGGAATTGAAAAGTAGAGGTCTTTATAACGAGATAGACCCTATTCAGAGTGCAAATGGACCAAAAGTAATCATCCGAGGGAAGGAACTAATTAATCTTTCTTCCAATAATTATCTCGGTTTAGCAACTGATGAACGATTAAAAGATGTTGCCAAGAATGCAATTGATAAGTTTGGCGTTGGTGCAGGTGCTGTTCGAACAATTAATGGGACTATGGAACTTCACGAAGAATTAGAAAAAAAGCTGGCTGAATTTAAACATACGGAAGCAGCTATTGCCTATCAATCTGGTTTTAACTGTAATATGGCGGCTATATCTGCGGTAATGAACAAAGAGGATGCCATTCTTTCTGACGAATTAAACCATGCTTCCATTATTGACGGTTGTCGTCTTTCAAGAGCCAAGGTTATTCGCTTCAATCACTCCGACATGGATGATCTTCGTCAAAAGGCCAAAGAAGCAAAAGATTCTGGTCAATACAACAAAGTTATGGTCATTACAGATGGTGTATTTTCCATGGATGGCGATGTAGCAAAGTTGCCTGAAATCGTAGAAATTGCGGAAGAGTTTGACTTAATTACTTATGTTGATGATGCTCACGGATCAGGTGTCCTTGGGAAAGGCGCCGGAACAGTAAAGCATTTTGGACTATCTGATAAAGTAGACTTCCAAATTGGTACACTTTCCAAAGCCATCGGAGTTGTTGGTGGATATGTAGCAGGAAAGAAAAATCTCATTGATTGGTTAAAAGTCCAAAGTCGTCCATTTTTATTTTCAACAGCCCTCCCACCAGGGGATGTAGCAGCATGTATTAAATCCATTGATTTGTTAATGGAAAGTACTGAATTGCAGGATCGTCTTTGGGAAAATAGTCAGTACTTGAAAGATGGACTAAGTAGAATTGGATTTGATATTGGGAAGAGTGAGACTCCAATAACACCGGTTATTCTTGGGGAAGAGAAATTAACGCAAACATTTAGTAAACGTTTATATGAAGAAGGAGTTTATGCAAAGTCTATTGTTTTTCCAACTGTTCCTAGAGGGGCAGGTCGTGTTCGAAACATGCCATCAGCTGCACATACGAAGGAAATGCTTGATCAGGCGATTGAAGCCTATGAGAAAATAGGAAAAGAGCTGGGCTTACTATAAGTTGTTTATCCCGCATTAACGGTCAGTAATAGCCCCACCTCAAGTCTTAAGGAAACGAAAAGAGCAGGTGGGGATAAACTGCCCGTGAATGTCCGATTGGTTCAAGGGCCTTTAGGCCATGCCCTTGGGTGCTAACAATCAGTGGGCGACTGTCACTGATTGAAGTTTCGCTTTATTTAAAGAGAGGGGTGGGAGATTTGAAAAAAATCTTAGTAACAGGAGCCCTAGGTCAGATTGGTTCTGAGTTAGTGGTAAAGTTGCGTCAACAGTATGGAACAGAAAATGTGATTGCATCAGATATTCGAAAAACCGATAGTGGGGTAGTCAAAGAAGGTCCTTTCGAAATTATTGATGTAACAAAAGACGGTGCCATTTATGAGGCCGCAAAAAAATATAATGTAGATACAATTATGCATTTGGCAGCTCTTCTATCCGCAACTGCCGAAAAAAGCCCTTTAGTTGCATGGAATGTTAATATGGGTGGACTTGTTCAAGCTTTAGAAACGGCAAGAGAGCTGAATACTCAATTTTTTACACCAAGTTCCATTGGTGCTTTTGGGCCAAGTACACCAAAAGTCAATACACCACAGGATACCATTCAGCGCCCAACCACCATGTATGGAGTAAATAAAGTATCAGGAGAGCTCTTGTGCGATTATTATTACAATAAGTTTGGTGTGGATACAAGGGGAGTAAGGTTTCCAGGATTAATTTCCTACGTAACACCTCCAGGGGGAGGAACCACCGACTATGCCGTTGATATATACTACAAGGCGGTAAACGAGGGTAAATATACTTCTTACATTGATAAAGGGACCTTTATGGATATGATGTATATGCCTGATGCATTAAATGCGATCATTCATCTTATGGAGGCTGACCCCTCTAAACTTATTCACCGAAACGCATTTAATATTACTAGCATGAGCGTGGATCCTGAGAGCATTGCAACATCGATCCGTCAGCATATCCCTTCTTTTAAACTAGACTACGACGTTGATCCTATTCGCCAAAAAATTGCGGAAAGCTGGCCAGATTCTATTGATTCTACTGCTGCCTTTGAAGAGTGGGGATTTAAACCACATTATGACCTTGATAAAATGACAGCTGATATGCTAAGTAAGTTAAAAATCAAAATGGAAGCATAAATATAGTGTTGCACCCCGAGAGTTGGATTGAAATCTGACTTTTGGGGTATTTCTTTTTTTATGAGAGGGAAATAACTCCTCTTGCGTACATTAAATACTTACCTAACCAACTTTTTTGTTCAAATGTTATAATAAATAGATAATAGTACGAAAAGTGGTGAGAGCAATGTCGAGATGGTATCCCAAAAATGGACGAGTCATTTTGCATGTGGATATGAATAGTTTTTATGCATCAGTAGAAATGGCTTATGATCCTACTCTAAAAGGGAAGTCGCTCGCTATTGCTGGAAACCCAGAAGAAAGACGTGGGATTATCGTGACAAGTAGCTATGAAGCACGAGCCAAAGGTGTAAAAACAACCATGCCATTATGGGAAGCTAAAAAACTATGTCCAGAGCTTATAGTCATGCGTCCGAATTTCCAAAGATATAGAGAAGCATCTAGACAAATGTTTTCCATTCTTTCAGAAGTGACCCCACAGGTTCAACCTGTCTCCATTGATGAAGGTTATATGGATATAACAGATTGTGAGGAACAAGGATCCCCTCTTGAGATAGCCAAAAATATTCAACAACGAATATTGTGTGAGTTGGATTTGCCATGTAGCATTGGGATAGCTCCTAACAAGTTTCTTGCTAAGATGGCGTCTGACATGAAGAAGCCGATGGGATTAACAGTTCTCAGAAAACGAGACATCCCAGAAAAGCTGTGGCCAATGCCAGTTCATGAAATGTATGGAGTTGGGAAGCAAACCGCTAAAAAGCTGGAACCTTTGAGTATATTTACAATAGGTGATCTTGCAAAATCGGATGTTTTAACTTTAAAACATGTTTTAGGAATTAATGGAGAAAGACTCAAAAATCGTGCCAACGGAATTGATCCACGTCCAGTTGATCCTGATGCGGTTCATGATTTTAAAAGCATTGGGAATTCAGAAACATTACCTGAGGATACAACGGATGAAAAGCGTATTGAACAACTCTTTCTTAAACTTATTAAGAAAGTGGAGCAAAGAATGGATAGAAAGCAAGTATTTGCACAAAATCTTCAAATCACGATTCGCTACCATGACCGAAAAACTGTGACACGCAGTAAACAACTAAATGCTTTTGTTCATCGAGCAGATGAAATATTCCCGATTGTAAAACAATTATTCGAAGATCATTGGAACGGTGAACCTGTGCGTTTACTAGGGGTTACTGCTCAACATTTAATTGAAAAACAAGAAGCTGTACAACAGTTGGATCTTTTTTCTTACCAAGATTTTGCGAAAAAAGAGAAACTATATGAAGCTATGGACCATTTGACAGAAAGGTATGGGAAAGAGATTTTCAAACCATTTAAGGACAAAAAGTATGAGGATAGTACACCTACCACTAGTTTTCAGAAAGATTTTTTAGATGATTTTAAAACATAAAAAGAGACAATTTGTTCGGGACTCCGAAAGATTGTCTCTTTTTGATTTTTAGCTTATGGGCGCATGAGCTTTTTGATTAGTTTTATCCCTTGCTTATTCCCTGGATAGCGAAATGGGAAATCAAATTTAGTCGTTTGATGTACAACACTCTTCTGATGTGTAAAGGTATCAAAGCTTGCTTTTCCATGATAGGCGCCCGTTCCACTTTGACCAACACCACCAAAAGGTAGGTAAGGATTAGCAATATGGAATAGAGCATCATTTATACATCCTCCACCAAAGGTAAGCTGAGTAAGTATTTTCTCTTGTTTTTCCTTTGACTCAGAAAAATAATAAAGTGCTAGTGGTTTTTCATGGTTACGGACTTGCTCTATTACTGTCTCTATAGATGTAAATGTGAGAACAGGTAAAAGGGGACCAAATATTTCTTCTTGCATAACAGGGTCATCCCAGCCTATATCTCCAAGGAAGGTTGGCTCAATGATTAATTCTTTATCCTCACTATTCCCACCAAATAGAACTTTAGCATGTAAGAGAAAGCTTTTTAAACGTTCATAGTGGCCATCACTAACGATTCGACCATAATCTGGATTTTTTAGTGCATTCCCGTATAAATCTTCCGTCGATTTTTTAAGTAAATCGATAAACTGTTCTTTGACCTTCTCATGAACAAATAAGTAGTCAGGAGCTATGCAGGTTTGTCCTGCATTAGTGAATTTGGCCCAGGCAATCCGTTTTGCAGCTATTTCGAGGTTTGCATCATGATCTACAATTGTAGGGCTTTTTCCTCCAAGTTCTAGTGTGTGTGGTGTAAGGTATTTGCTTGCTTTCTCCATAACAATTTTTCCTACTCGGACACTCCCTGTAAAAAAGATATAATCTACTCTTGAGGAGAGAAGCTCTTGTGTTTCCTTTACTGCCCCTTCAACAACAGTAAAATATTCCTCATTAAAATATTGCGCAACCAATTCTGCCAACAAGCGGGAAACATTAGGAGTAAGTTCAGAAGGCTTTAATATGACACAGTTTCCCGCTGCAATAGCACCAATGACAGGTGCCAACGCAAGCTGAAAGGGGTAATTCCATGGTGCAATGACTAATGCAACCCCATAAGGGTCTTTATAAATTCTGCTTTTTGCACCTTTATGGGTAATTGGATTGGTTACCTTTTCAGGCTCCATCCAGGATCTTAATTTTTTCCTTACTTCTTTTAGTTCCATATACAGAAATCCAATTTCTGTCGTGAACGCTTCAAATTCGGACTTGTTTAAATCTTTTTTTAGCGCCTCCATGATCTTTGCTTCATTGTTTGCAATCATATCTTTCAGCTTGTCTAATTGCTGTAAGCGAAAATCCAGAGTTTTGGTTTTTTCACTATAAAAAAATCGCTTTTGCCTCTCTAACAACTCATTTACATTCTTCATGTTTTTCGCTCCTTCCTATAGGAATCGATTCTTCGTAGAAATCATAGGTGACTTTTGAATTTGGAAATATTAGTTGAGCTTCTTTTTCTAACTGTTGAATTTCAAGATCTTGTACATATCTAGAGGAAATGTGATTTAATAATAATCTCTTTACATGACTTGAAGAGGCAAGTTCTGCCGCCTGTTTTACAGTGGAATGGAAATATTGGTGAGCAATCTCAACATCATCAGGTGAAAATGTCGCTTCATGAACAAGTAAATCTGAATTTTCAACAAATGATTGTTGTCGAAAAGGGAAGCGAGTATCCCCTAAAATGGAGATGATTCTTCCTTTTTTCTTCGGACCAACGAATTCGGATTGCTTTAGAATGGTCCCGTCATCGAGTTCAATGGTTTCTTGTTCTTTTATCTGCCTATAAATAGGTCCGGGTTGAATTCCAATGGCTTTCAACTTTTCTGGTATCAATTCACCTGGTCGGTCTTTTTCTTCTATTCGATATCCAAAGCATGGGACACCGTGTGAAAGTCTTTTAGAAAAAACCATGATCTGATCGTCTTCAAAAAGCAAACCATCCTCTATTATTTCTACAAAATGTAATGGATAGGAGAGGTGTGTCCCGCTTAAGGATAACGACGTTTCAACATATTCTTTTATCCCTTTAGGTCCATAAATAGTCAATGGAGAAGATTCTCCACCTTGAAAAGATCGACTACTTAAGAAACCAGGCAGACCAAAGATATGGTCACCATGCATATGTGTAACCCATATTTTTTCGATTTTTCCAGGACGAATAGATGTATGTAGCATTTGGTGCTGTGTAGCCTCTCCACAGTCAAACATCCATGAGGCTTGTCTCACCTGAGGCATTTCAAGAACAAGGGAAGAGACATTCCGTTGTTTGGAAGGTAGCCCTGCACCTGTTCCAAGAAAAACGATTTTCATATTTTCACCTTCTTCCTGTTGCTATTGTAATCATAGCAGTTCTTTGGGATGCGGAAAAGGAAATGAGTATTCTAGGACACATATATGGCAATTTTGTATCTGGATAATTTGTGACAGTCACAAAATTTTCACCATTTCCTATATGGAAAACCGTAGTAAATAAGTTATACTAAAACCAACTAAACCAAACTCAACCAAACTAAAACTAACTGAAAGGTGGTGGAGAAGATGAGTCAGACCTTCTATACTCCAGAAGAAGTAGCAAGTCTTTTAAAATTATCAAAGTATACGATCTATGAAATGATTAAGAGAAATGAAATAAAGGCCTCCCGTGTTGGAAGAAGATTAAGGATTGATCAAAAGGATCTGGACACCTACTTACATCAAGGTGAGCAGAAAGCAGTCATCAGTCATAGTGTATTAGAACCCATTGTGTTTATAGGTAGCCATGATCCGGTTATGGCAAATTTTATAGAAGGATTAAAGCCTAAGATCACGATATTCCCTTCCTATGTTGGTAGTTTAGAAGGATTGATGGCACTATATTATGAAAAAAGTGATATTGCTGGGTGTCACTTATTTGATTCAGAAACAGAAACGTATAATATTCCCTACATAAAAAGACTCTTTCCAGGTGAACAATTATTTACGTTTACATTTATGGAAAGAACCATTGGATGGGGATATAAGAAGGACAGTGGAGTCGATCCATCTGATTGGTCGCTACTGAAAAACCACCTTTCTTTAGCTAATCGCCAAAGAGGTTCAGGGACTAGAGTGGTATTAGACTATTATCTAAGGAAACATGGGATTAATCCAAATCTAGTAAAAGGTTATAAAGATGAATGTAGTACACATGACGAGACAGCTTCGCAGGTTCATCTTGGGAAAAAGGATTTAGGTCTATTGACAGAAGATACTGCGAAAAAATGGGATTTATCTTTTTATCCTTTAAAAAAGGAACCATACCAGTGGGTTATGAGAGAAGAGTTTGTGGAGAGTGCAGCATGTCAACGACTTGATGATGTATTTAAAGATCCTCTATTCATGGAGGATATTCAAAGATTGGGGATCAATCCTTTTTCTTTAGACTCGATTCAAAAAATTAGGGGGTAACAAAAAATGAAGAAAATTCTGTATGTATTCATGTTATTATTGTTTGCAGTAGGTCTTGTAGCTTGTTCAGATAGTGATGCACAAGGCAGTGAAAATGTAAGTAATGAAACACAAGAAAATGATGCAAATAGTAAAGAGGAAAATAGAAATGCCAATGCATCAGAAGATGACTTTTTTATTTTAGCAACAACTACTAGTACACAAGATTCAGGACTATTAGATGTTCTTGTTCCTATGTTCGAGGAAGAAACGGGATACCAAGTAAAAACTATTGCTGTCGGAACTGGTAAAGCATTAGATATGGGTAAAAACGGAGAAGCAGATGCTCTACTAACACATGCTCCAGCTTCTGAACAGGAGTTAGTAGATGGTGGACAGGCAATCAATTATCAACTTGTTATGCATAACGACTTTGTCATAGTCGGTCCAAAAGCCGACCCATTAGGAATAAAAGAATTAGATTCACTTAAAGATGTTTTTACAACTTTCGCTTCTTCTGAAGAAGGTATTTTTGTATCCCGTGGAGATGATTCTGGAACACATAAAATGGAGCTTTCTCTGTGGGAATTAGCTGGAGTGGAAATACCAACAGGACAAACGTATCAAGAGACAGGGTCAGGTATGGGAGACACTTTAAAAGTAGCTGATCAAAAAGCTGGATATACAATGACTGACCGTGCTACTTATCTAGCTCTCCAGAGTGAGATGGATCTTGAAATCGTTTTTGAAGGAGCCGATGAATTATTTAATATTTATCATGTGATGCAGGTTAACCCTGAACTTAATGATAAAATTAAAGCTGAGCCAGCAGAAACTTTCGTTGACTTTATGATTAGAGAAGATGTTCAAGAGGTTATTAGGGAATTTGGTAAAGAAAAATATGGTCAACCATTGTTCTTCCCAGATGCTAACTAACTACTAAATATTTAGGTGATGTCCATGGATTACATTGTAGAAGGAATACTAGAAGCCATACGTCTTCTTATAACGGGAGATCCAGAAATCTATCAAATTACTTGGCTAACATTAAAAGTTTCAGGTATTGCTACGCTTATTTCTCTTTTGATTGGAGTTCCTTCTGGGTTGGTACTAGCCTGGGTTCAGTTTCCTGGAAGAAAAATCATTATGAGTATCGTCAATATGGCTATGGGATTTCCTCCTGTTGTAGTAGGTCTATGGGTCTTTATTTTACTAGCCAGAAACGGTCCTTTAGGCTTTATGGAACTACTTTTCACACCAACAGCCATCATCATTGCCCAGGCAATTATAGCTTCACCAGTAATTATGGGATTGACTGCTGCTGCCATGATGAGCATTGATAAGGAAATGCGATATCAAGTGAAAGCATTAGGAGCTAGTAAGCTACAAGGAATTTGGCTTCTACTAAAAGAAGCACGTTTTTCTATACTAGCAGCAATCATCGCTGGATTTGGAGCAGTTATATCTGAAGTGGGAGCCTCCATGATGGTTGGGGGAAACATTAAGGGGTACACCCGAGTGTTAACTACTGCTACTGTTATGGAAACTTCTAAAGGGAATACTGCCCTTGCAATAGGAATTTCTGTAATCCTATTAACCATAACGTATTTGATAACATCTGGATTAACAGCTTTACAACAACGCGGAGGACAAAATCGATGAATCACTCTACAATCATTCGTGGGAAAAACCTAGTGCAACAAAAAGGAAATCAAACCTTATTAGAAGTAAGGGACATACAAATTTATTCCGGAGAAGTACTGGGATGTATTGGTCCCAATGGAGCAGGGAAAAGCACCTTATTGAAGATGCTCTCTCTCCTTGAAAAACCATACTCGGGTGAAATTAGTTTTAAAGGAAATACGGTATACCCTGGTGGAATGGAGCAACAACTGCGTAGAGAAATATCTGTTGTCTTCCAGTCCGCTCAAATGTTTGATATGTCTGTGGAGAAGAATATAGGATTAGGCCTATCTTTTCGCCAAGAAAAAAAATCTTTTCTTAGAGAACAGGTAGCCTATTGGATGGAAATCTTTCAAATAGCACATTTAGCTAAAAAGAATGCTAGAGCCCTATCAGGTGGAGAAAAACAGAGAGTTGCCTTAGCCAGAGCTCTAGTCTATCAACCATCGATTCTATTCTTGGATGAACCCTTTTCTGCATTAGACTTACCTACGAAAAGAAAACTTATCCATGATGTGAAAAAGGTTATAGACGAAGAAAATATTACCGTTTTTTTTATTAGTCACGATTACCAGGAGATTGAGTTTCTTTGCGACCATGTCATGATCATAGATAAGAAACAAAACTTCCCAAAATGTAAACCTAGCGAAATATTAAGTATCGAACTTCCTCCCGATACCAAACAGTTCATAAAAGAATGGACTCGTCCATTAAAAGAAAATATTTAATTTCCTTTTTTAAAATGTGGTGCTTAAGAATTCTTAAGCACCATTCTTTCTTTTCATCGATTTTTGTCTAGGAACTATTGTATAATGGAAATAGTTTTATTTTTACGGAACATAGAATGTAAATAAGGAAGGTAATTATGCCAGATCAAAATATTACACGATTACATATCAATCAGAAGGAAATTATTTTAGTCGGGACCGCTCATGTATCAAAAAAAAGTGCGGAACAAGTGAAAGAGGTTATAGATGCTGAGAGACCAGACTCCGTATGTGTTGAACTTGACCAACAACGATTTCAGTCTTTACAAAGCGGTAACAAGTGGAAGGACATGGATATCTTTCGGGTCATTAAAGAAAAGAAATCTACCTTGCTTCTAATGAATTTAGTGGTTTCTTCTTTTCAAAAAAGAATGGCTAAGCAACTGGGGATTAAAGCAGGGCAAGAAATGATGCAAGGGATCGAGTCTGCGAAGGAAGTAGGAGCGGAACTAGTATTAGCTGATAGGGATATACAAATCACTTTTTCCCGGATTTGGCATGGCGTAGGAACAATGGGAAAGTTCAAGCTTCTCTTAAGCCTCATATACAGTATTTTTGATAAAGAGACGATTTCTGAGGAAGATTTGGAAAAAATGAAATCTGAAGATATGCTTTCTTCTATGCTACAGGAAATTACAGTGGCTTTTCCAAAGTTAAAACATCACTTAGTTGATGAAAGAGATCAATATTTAGCACAAAAAATAAAAGAAGCCCCAGGGAATAAAGTGGTAGCAGTATTGGGTGCAGCCCATATTCCGGGAATCTCCAAGGAAATTTATAAAGATCATGATTTGTCTAAGATTACAGAAAAACCACCTAAATCAAAAGTACCTAAGATTATTGGTTGGTCGATACCGATAATAATTATAAGTATCATTTTGTATACCCTTGTCACTAATCCTTCTGCTGGTTTAGCACAAACCCTAAGCTGGATCATTTGGAATGGAACGTTATCGGCCATTGGATCAGCCATTGCTTTTGCTCATCCTTTAGCTATTTTAACCGCATTTATAGTTGCCCCCATAACATCCCTTAATCCACTAATGGCAGCTGGGTGGTTTGCAGGTTTAGTACAAGCATATTTCAAACGTCCCAATGTTACGGATTTTGAAAATTTAGCAGAAGATGTTTATTCTGTTAAAGGATTCTGGAATAACAGAGTGACAAGAATCCTTCTAGTGGTTGTGTTTGCGAACTTAGGAAGCACATTAGGAACTGTAATAGGAGGAGCAGATGTTGTGCGTTTGTTCTTAGAAAATCTATAAATATCTGTGAGTGCCATCACGCATAAAAAAGGATGATTCCCCCAAATGGAGGAATCATCTTTTATCTCGCATGAACGGGTAGTATACCCCCACCTCAAGTCTTAATTAAGTGAAACGAAAAGAGTAGGTGGGAATAAACTCTCCTAAAAATAAAACATTAAATTTTTCATCTTGTTGGTGAAGCTTGCTTTCATGGTTGGCTGCACGCAAATGTCCGATTGGTTCAAGGACCTTTAGGTCATACCCTTGAGTGCTAACAATCAGTGGGGAGGCCACTGATTGAAGGTTCACTTTATTTTGCAAGTTTGGTAAAACTTTTAACCATTAGTTCCATCCACGTTCGTATTGTTTTGGGCTTTCTATAGGGTATCCAAGTTCTTTTGCGGCTCTTCTTGGCCAATAAGGATCGCGAAGAAGTTCACGGGCTAAGAAAACGAGATCTGCCCGCTCATTTTGAACAATTTCTTCAGCATGAAGAGGACTTGTAATTAGTCCTACAGCCCCTGTTGGAATCCCGGCCTTATGTTTAATTTGTTCAGCATATGGAACTTGGTAACCAGGAAATGATGGGACTCCTACAGGTATAACACCACCTGTACTACAATCAATTAAAGAAACTCCTTGCTCCTTCATCCATTCTGCTATCTGATAAAAGTCTTCCATTTTATTGCCATCTGCATCATATTCGTTGGCGGAAATTCTGACAAAGATGGGACCATCAAATTCTTCTTTAACTCCATCAATGATTTCTTTTAACAGGCGATAACGGTTTTCTAAGGATCCACCATATTCGTCTGACCGCTTATTTGTCAGAGGTGACAGAAACTGATTGACTAGATAACCATGTGCTCCATGAATTTCAATAACATCAAACCCAATAGTTGCGGCTCTCTTTGCAGCATCTTTAAAAGCTGAAACCGTTCTTTGAATATCAGATATGGTCATCTGTTTCGGAATCTTCATTTGCTCATTAAATGGAATGGAACTAGGTGCAAAAATATCTTCATTCACTCTTGCTTTTCTGCCCGCATGCCCTAATTGAATTCCGATTTTAGCATCATGACAATGGACTCGTTCCGCCAGAAATTTCAACCCCTCTAGTTGATGGTCTGACCATATTCCAAGATCCTTCGTTGAAATCCTCCCTTCTGGTTGAACAGCAGTTGCTTCCACAATGATAAGACCTACCTGCCCTATGGCACGAGATTCATAGTGGGTCATATGAAACGGTTGGACAGTGCCATCCTCAGGAGTACACGAATACATACACATAGGAGCCATAACAATTCGATTTTTAAGTAGTAGCTGATTTATAGAGTAGGGTTCAAATAATTTTACGTTCAATTTCGTCGTCTCCTTTTACAAAAATCATGTATGTGAATAGTGTAACTTTAGTGCAGTGCAAGTATCCAATATTTTGCTTACGAATGATTCGTTTCCTCCACTATTTTTTTGTATTCCAAGGCAAGTGCAGGCAGATCCGTAAATATTCCTGTCACACCTAAGTGAAAGCATCTAATCATATGAGCAGGATTGTTTACTGTGTATATTCTGAGTGGTATTTTATGACTCTTACAAGCTTTTACTAGTGATTCTGAAAGGTTTCTGTATTTCGTATGAAACGCACGAGAGCCAATTTTATGAAGGGTGGAATCTAAATTTTTGAGTTTTTGTTTAGTTAGTAAGGCTGTTTCAAGGCGGGGATCTAAATGATGTAACCTCTTAATAGTATTTGGATTAAAACTAGAGCAAACCGTACGATTGAACATATCGTAGTGATTAATCCTGTCTAGCACAATTTCTTCTATTCCTTCATATTCAAGAACATTCGTCTTTAATTCTATATTGATCAATAAGGATTTGTGTTGGGCCCATTCCAAGAAGGAATCTAATGTTATAATGGAGGCACCTTTATATTTAGAAGAATGCCAAGATCCAAAATCAAGCTGGGACAATTCTTGATACGTAAAATCTTTAACATACCCCTTATAATTACTAGTTCTATTAATTTTTTCATCATGGATTAGAACCGGGACTCGGTCCTTAGTTAATTGGACGTCCGTCTCAATACCTTGAGCACCTTGCTCGTAACCTAGCTCAAAGGCAGGCATTGTGTTTTCGGGAGCTTCTTTACTTGCTCCACGATGGGCAAAAATGATTGTTTTCATGAAAATCCCCCTTTCTATGTAGCTTACCTGTACTGATTGTGGGGAAAAGTGGAATAAAAGTCAAATGTAATGGAGGGTTTCTATGAAATGGCAATCAAAAGAACAAATGTTGGATTTGTTATGTTCCTTAGTTGAGATTCCTAGTGTCACAAATTCAGGGGCGGAGCTAACTCTGGTTGAATATCTCTATTACCAACTCATTGATGAATCGTATTTCAAGGGTAATCCCGACCACTTACAATTACATCCCTTAGAAGATGGACGACATCTGCTTACTGCACTTGTTAAAAACAATCCAAACAAAGAAACCATTGTATTACTCAGCCATTTTGATGTGGTTGGAGTTGAAGATTATGGCTCATGGAAAAATTTAGCCTTTCATCCAAAGTCCCTAACCCAAGAGCTCCTTCATTTTAAAGAAGTTCTCCCATCTCAAGCAAGAGAAGACTTGGAAAGTGGAAATTGGTTATTTGGGCGTGGGACTATGGATATGAAAGCAGGACTCACTATTCATCTCTCTATTTTAGAACGAGCAATGAATGGAGAATTTGACGGGAATATATTGCTTTTAACAGTCCCAGACGAGGAAGTTAATTCTCTTGGTATGTTAACTGCTCTTCCCGCGTTAAAGAGTATTGCAGAAAAGGAAAAATTGAATTTACGTGCTTGTATTAATGGAGAACCAATGTTTAGTCAATATCCTGGTGACCACCATTATTATTTATATACAGGATCCATCGGAAAGGTTCTTCCTGGATTCTATTGTTACGGAAAAGAAACCCATGTAGGTGAACCATTTGCAGGGATGAATGCCAATTTAATGATCAGCTATTTATCTCAGTACATAGAACTGAGTGAAAATTTTGTGGAAGAAAATTATGGTGAAAAGACACCACCTCCCGTTAGTCTGATGCAACGGGATTTGAAGGAAGAGTATTCTGTTCAAACCCCCGTGGGAGCAGTTGCTATGTATAACATGTTTTATATGCAGCAATCCTTACAAGACCTTACCAATAAGTTACTAGAAGCAGCAAATCAAGCTAGCTTGGAAATAACCAAGCATTATCATTCCAAGGTTAAAGCCTTTCATCAAAATGAAAAAGGACTTGAGGCACCAAAAATGAATATAAAGGTGCTGTCTTATGAAGAACTATACAAGGAAACAATAAAACGGCATGGAGAAACAGAGGTGAAGCGACGTTTGTCCTTATTACAATCTCACCGCAACCATGGAGATCGGGACTTCTCGACTTTGCTTGTTCAAGAATTGTCCCATTTATGTAAGGATTTAGCACCAATGATCGTATTATTTTATAGTCCTCCTTTTTACCCTGCCGTTCATTCAGGGGAAGATCAATGGATTCAAGATATAGTTTCTGAAACAAAAATAAATGCAAGAAAGATGGGTAATTATCCATTAGAGGAAATTCACTATTTCCCTGGATTATCTGATTTAAGTTTTATTGGACCTAGCCTGGTAGAGGGAGGTTACAGATGTTTAACCGAAAATATGCCCCTCTATGGAAGAGGGTTTAAACTGCCAGAAAATATAACCGAAATGTTAACGATGCCTATTCTAAATATTGGTCCATTAGGAAGAGATCCACATCAGTGGACGGAAAGATTGGAAGTCAACTACAGTTTTGAGGTTGTTCCAGATCTACTTGCTAAAACGTTGAAGTATATGTTTGGAAACTAAATCCTCAGTTCTTACTGAGGATTTTTCTACAAATGACACAATTTCTCCACAAATGACAAATTGAAGAAAAAGAGGTACAATGAAATGAATGATTATTCATTTTATAGTTGTTATGGGGGAATAGGTAATGACAAAGGATATTTTACAGATGACAGTTCCTACTCCATTTGATGTTGGGGATGTTCATCTTTACCTTTTAAAGGGAGATGTACTCACACTCGTAGATGGAGGAGTAAAAACAAAGGAAGCATGGGATATACTCAAGGAACAGTTGAAGAAAAATCATATAGAGCCAAAGGACATAGAGCAAATTGTTCTTACACATCATCACCCAGATCACATAGGATTATTAGAACAGTTCGATCCGAAATATGGGATAGTAGGAGATCAACAAATTCAAAAGTGGTTGCGTAGAGAAGAAGAATATTTTCTAAGATATGAGGATTTTTTTAAAAACCTTTACTATCAAAGTGGGGTCCCTAAGGAATTTGAATCCTCTTTATCTACTCTAAGAGGTCCCTTAAAATATGTTGCTCGAGGAGAGTTATCTGGTGTATTAAAAGAAGGGGACACTCTTCCAGGACATGAAGCATGGAAGGTTATTGAGACAGCCGGTCATGCTCAAAGCCATCTATCTTTTTTTCGAGAAAGGGATGGAGCTTTTCTTTCTGGGGACCATATTCTTCCCCATATTTCTTCGAATCCTTTATTAGAACCACCGTTAAATGCTGGAGAGGAACGACCACGACCACTACTACAATACAGAGAGAATTTAAAAAAATGTATGGAGTTATCCATCAAAACGGTTTTACCAGGACATGGAGAAATATTTACACATCCTCAAAAATTGGTTGAAAGTCGGTTGCTTAAACAAGAAAAGCGTGCGATGCGTGTAAAAGAAATGTTAAAAAAAGGTCCGCAAACCGCATTTCAAATCTGTGTTCAACTGTTCCCCATGCATTATGAAAAGGAATTTGAGTTAACGATGTCAGAAACCATTGGTCAATTAGATTACCTGGAAAGTGAAAGATTAATATCATCTGAATATAAGGAGAACCATTTATATTATTACGAGAAGGAGAAAGAACAGTCCCAATGAGTAACCAACAGATAGCTGGGTTAAACGTTTTAATAACAGGAGGATCAACAGGAATTGGAGCAGAAATCGCACGAGAAGTAGCACGTCATGGTGGACATCCTATTTTGGTGGCTCGATCTGAATCTAAGCTTTTGACTTTAAAAGACAACATAGAAAAAGAATATAATCAAGAAGTTGATGTGTATCCTTGTGACCTCACTGATTCTAAAAAGTGGGAAGATACTTTGCACAAGATCGTCGAACAACATAAACCTATTCATGTTTTTATTAATAATGCTGGAATGGGTGTATTTGAATATGTGAAGGATATTACATCTGAGAACACTCGTAAAATGTTTGACTTAAATGTTTATTCTTTAATACAAGGTACGCAAATTATGGTTGGGCAAATGCTTTTACAAAAAGAGGGGCATATTATTAATATTGCTTCCCAGGCTGGAAAAATGGCAACTCCACGTTCAAGTGTTTATTCAGCAACGAAACATGCGGTGTTAGGTTTTACGAATGCTCTTCGATTGGAAATGCACCGTGAACCTATCCATGTGACGGCAGTCAATTTAGGACCCGTCGCGACTAACTTTTTTGATGAGGCGGATCCAAATGGGCGGTATCAAGAGGCGGTCAAAAGCTATATGCTTGATCCTGCAAAGGTTGCCCAAAAAGTTGTGAAGTCCATTTATACCAATAAACGTGAGATAAACATGCCAGGGTGGATGGAGGCAGGCAGTTTTATCTATCGAATGATGCCATCTTTGATGGAGAGGGTGCTAAGAAAGCAGTTTGAAAAGAAGTAGCTATCTTGGAGGAATCCTTTGTGGATAAAATCAATATTCTTTGGGATTTTGACGGAACTTTGTTTAATACATATCCAGCTTATACGAAGGCTATGAAACAAGTGTTAAAAGATGGGCAATACGTCCGTTAATGTTTTAGGAGAATGCAAGCCAGTACTTTGGTGGAAACTCTTTCCGAAAGGAAAGATAAGGGCATCAGAGAGAAGCTTGTTAGTATCCTAGAACCCCACTGCTTTAGCTGTGGGAGATCGTGAGTTAGATATCATCCCAGGCCTTGAGTTAGGATTCAAAACCTGTTTGTTTCAGAATAAGAAGATTATGAAGGCGGATTTTTATTTGAAGGATTATCGAGATTTTGAAGAAAAAGTGTTGAATAGATGGTAATAACGAAATTGCTTAGCTCATGTGTGGGCTAAGCAATTTCTTCTTGGACAAAATTCCCTCTTGAATAACAGAACATATATTCGCATAATATAGATAGAAACATCAAAGAGAAAGGAGGAATTTTTATGGAAGCTCCCGTCGACTATCGTTCGTTTCCTAATCGGAGAATTTTGTGTGTGGATATGAAAAGCTTCTATGCAAGCTGTGCGGCTATTTCTCGAGGACTAGATCCGCTAACCTGTTATTTGGCGGTGGTAGCAGATTTAAATCGGCCTGGAAGTGTTGTATTAGCTGCAACTCCTGCCTTAAAAAAGGATTATGGCATTCGTACCGGAAGCCGTCTATTTGAAATTCCATCCAGCCCGGGAATCGTAGTGGTCTCTGCTCAAATGAAAACTTATCTAGAGATTTCGGCCGAAATCACGAGACTATTTCATCGGTATGTACCTAAAGAAGCTATTCACACCTATAGTGTGGATGAAAGCTTTTTAGATGTAACAGGGACGGAGAGACTTTGGGGAGACACTGTAGAGGCAGCTAATCATATTCAAAAGGAAATTTTTGATGCTTTTCATCTCACAAGCGCGATTGGAATTGGTCCAAATATGTTAATGGCTAAACTTTGTCTGGATAATGAAGCAAAAAAGAAGGGAATTGCAGAATGGACTTATGAAGATGTTCCTGAAAAACTATGGGCTATCTCCCCCCTGCGTGATATGTGGGGGATTGGAAGCCGATTAGAGCAAAGATTAAATCGGATGGGAATTCAGACTGTTAAGCAACTAGCACACTATCCATTGGAACAGTTGGAAAAGGTTTTTGGTGTCATGGGGAATCAACTTTACTATCATGCATGGGGAGTCGATTTATCAGAGCTCGGGGCCCCTATTATGCAGGGACAAATTAGTTTTGGAAAGAGCCAAATATTAATGCGGGATTATCCAGATCCTGAAGAGGTTTGCCATGTCATTCTAGAGATGTGTGAAGAGGTTGCCCGTCGAGCAAGACATGCTAAAAAAGCAGGGAGAACCATTAGTTTAGGGATTGGGTATAGCAAAGAAAGTGGTGGAGGATTTCACCGTTCAAAAACAATTGACCCACCAACCAATATTACAATGGAAATTTATCAAGCTTGTCTAGACCTCTTTTCCACCTTCTATGATCAAAAAACAGTCCGAAAGATTTCGATTACGTTATCTAATGTTACGGATGATGAATCGGTACAATTGAGTCTATTTGATGTAGGGCGTGACAAGAAAAGAGATATTGGTTATGTGATGGATCAAATTCGTGATAAATATGGAAGCGAGTCTATTTTACGGGCTGTCTCTTATACCAAAGCAGGTACAGCAAAGCATCGTAGTAAGCTTGTGGGCGGACATTATGCTGAATAGCAAAAAAGAGAAAATCAGTTTGGGTGATCCCAAACTGATTACAAATTTTCCAAACGAGAAAGCCCACTCCTAAAGGAGTGGGAGGAGAGTGAGGTCAAATACGGAGTACCACATGTTAAACCGATGGTTTGTGGTGCTTTAAGTAGTTGAAGATTTCATTTTTTTACACATTTGTTTCAGTTTGTATTTAAAGTAGTGATAAAATAAATGTAGGAATGAATATAGAAGAACGGAAACCACTGTGTCCTTATTAAACTATCATTTTGTTTTCTGCCCTCGTTATAGAAGGAAGATTTTTCTGCAGGAAGATCCAGAAAAACGGTTTAAAGAATTGGTACAAGAAGTGTGGGAAGAATTCGAAATTCAAATTGTGGCTATCGAATGTGACAAGGACCATACCCATATTTTTTAAACGTGCCCCCAAAACGAAATCCTTCAGAGATCATGGCTAAAATGAAGGGATTCACTTCTAAAAAATAAGAGCGGAGTTCCCGCACCTTCAGCACTTGCCTAGCC